>NZ_JBYCLD010000072.1:0-7179 GCF_057473725.1 Mycobacterium sp. TH-M11
CATAACCATGCTGACGAACGATCGCGCTGAGGTCGTCGTCGGTGAGTCCGCAGCGCCGAAGGTTACGGTGATTGACCTTGCCATCGTGAATCAGTACCCGCAGCGGGGGATCCACGAGGCGCTGAAGGCCCGGCACGAACCGGAGCCTGCTCACCGCCACGTTGACCGTGATCAGTGTCATTACCGCGGTGGCGGCGTGGATCCATGACGTATCGGTTGCGGTCGCGGCACGCCCGATAACGGAACCGCATACGACCGCCGTCAGCCAGTCGATCGGCGTGAATTGGGCGATCGCGCGGCGTTGAAGGAAGCGGAAGGCCAAAGCGGTGGTCGAGAACAGCGCCAGGGTTTTGGGAACGGTGTACACCACCGATTCCCAGCCATCGATCAAGACGTGGGTAATCCCGCTCATCGCTACGATTGTGCTATCCGAATGCGGCGGGTCCAAACGGCGCGATGCGAACATCGCCGCTCCGTACTAGTCAGAGATCGGCGCCGCCGAAGACGCAAATCAGAACACCCAAGCTCTGCACGACGCTGCGGTCGGCGCGGTACGAACCGACTTGGGCGATGTCCAGAACGGTCGCGCTGGCTATGTGGCCGCCCTGGCGTCGGCCAAATCGTCGCTGGCGGCCGTCACCGGTGAGGCCCCTCAGGCGCCGACGGCGACGGCGGGGCCGGTGCGACCAGCCCACCTGCTGAGGAACGGGCGGGCACACCTGGTGGGGACGGCGGCGCCGGAGCGGCCGGCGAGGCGTCTGGTCTGACGGTGACGAAGGGGGATGTGGCGCTCGGTGCTGCGGGCGCGGTCACCGGTGGTACCGCCGATGGCGTGGGCAAGGCGACGCTCAACGCGATCAAGGAGTCGCCCGGTACGGGTCCGGGTAAGGCTTCACAGGGCTTGTTGAACTGGTTGGAGGATCCGACGGTTGGCGGCGCCGAGCTCAACGGATTCTCCCGGCTCGCTCGGGTGGGTGGTGGTGCCGCCGCGGTACCGGCCGTCATGTCCGACATCCATGACGGCAATTCGGTGGCCGAGGCCGTCACCCGGGAGGGCGTGGGTCTGGCCGCCGGGCTAGGGTCTGGCGCGGCGGCTGGTGCGCTGATCGGTTCGGTCGTTCCAGGGGCAGGGACGGCGGTTGGTGTCGTGGTCGGCGCCGACGAGTGCGTGCAAAAGGTTGACCGGCCGAACCGTCAGCCGCAGGCCGATTATCACGGTGCTCCCGAAGTATTTGCTCGACCCGATCCAGCAACTCACTCGGGTTCTCGTTGGCTCCGTCTTTCCAGGCGCGCCAGGCGCACCATCGCTGACACTGACGAGCAGGCCCTCCGTGGCCGCTCACACGCCCGCCGTGGAGCGGCCTGGTGGTGTCGCTGCCCTCCCCCGCGGGACGGTAAGTGATGGCGCGAATACCATTGCCGGCCAGACAATCTGACCACTTCCCTGCTGCGATGTGGTGGGCATCACTGATGACTAGTGCCGTCAGCTGTGATCGTTGTCCGCAAAGCCGAGGAACCTGGACGGCCCGCTGGCGGGGTCAGTTCGCCCAACTCGGCGGGCGCTTCTGCAGAAACGCCAGCATGCCCTCGCGGGCTTCGTCGGAGACGAACAACCGGGCCGACTCGGCGGCGAGTCGCTCGGCGTCGCGATCGAAGCCGTCCAACACAGCGGCGGTGGTCAGCGCCTTGGATGCGGCCAGACCCTGGGGTGAGCAGCGGCCGATGTCGGCGACCAGCGCCGCGACTGCGGCATCGACGTCCTCGGCGGCCATCGTGATCAGCCCGATCGTCTCGGCGACGGCGGCGTCGAACGTCGCACCGGTCAGGTAGTAGCGCGCGGCGGCGCGGGCGGACAGCTTCGGCAGCAGCGTCAGCGAGATGATCGCCGGCGCAACCCCGATCCGGGCTTCGGTCAGCGCGAACGTGCTGCGCGGCCCGGCGACGGCGATGTCGCACGCCGCGACCAGACCCATCCCGCCGGCGCGGACGTGGCCGTCGACCGCGACGATCACTGGCAGCGGCGCTTCGACGATGGCGCGTAGCAGCCCCGCCATCTCCCTGGACCGCTGGGCGGTCGCCTCGGCGGGATCCTTGGTAGTCGCTGCCGATCCCTGGGACAGGTCGGCGCCCGCGCAGAAGGTATTACCGGTGTGGCCGAGGACGACGACCCGCACCGCGGGATCGTCGGCCGCGTCGCGCAGGCCCTGATGTAGTTGGCCGACCAGCGTGCTCGACAGCGCGTTGCGGTTGTGCGGCGAATTCAGCGTCAGCCGCGCGACATGCCCCTCGACGGCGTATTCGACGAGCGTGTCCATCAGTAGCTGCGGGGCAGGCCGAGCGATGTCTGCGCGACAAAGTTCAGCACCATCTCCCGGCTGACCGGAGCGATCCGTCCGAGCCGGGCCGAGGCCATCATCGCCGCGACGCCGTACTCCTTGGTCAGCCCGTTGCCGCCCATGGACTGCACGGCCTGATCGACCGAGCGGGTAGCCGCCTCGGCTGCAGCGTATTTGGCCATATTGGCGGCTGTGGCCGCGCCACCGTCGTCGCCGTTGTCGTAGAGCGTCGCAGCCTTCTGCATCATCAGTTTGGCCAGCTCGACCTCGATGTGGCACTGCGCCAACGGATGTGACAGCCCCTGGTGCGAGCCGATCGGCGCGCCCCACACCTGTCGGGTCTTGACGTAGTCGGCGGCCCGGTCCAGCGCGTAGCGACCCATCCCGACGCTGCTGGCCGCACCCATGATGCGCTCGGGGTTCAGGCCCGCGAAAAGCTGTGCGATGGCGGCATCTTCGGCCCCGACCAGCGCGTCGCTGGGCAGCCGAACGTCGTCGATGAACACCTGGAACTGCCGCTCCGGGCTGATGATTTCCATGTCGATCGGGGTGTAGGTGAAGCCGGGTGTGTCGGTGGGCACCACGAACAGTGCCGGCCGCAGCTTGCCGGTCTTGGCTTCTTCGGAACGCGCGACCACCAGCACCGCCTGAGCCTGGTCGACGCCCGAGATGTAGACCTTCTGCCCCTTGAGAATCCAGTCGCTGCCGTCCCGGCGGGCCGTGGTGGTGATCTTGTGCGAGTTGGACCCGGCGTCGGGTTCGGTGATCGCGAACGCCATCGTGATCGTTCCGTCAGCGATACCGGGGATCCAGCGCTTCTTCTGCTCTTCGGTGCCGAACTTGGAGATGATCGTGCCGTTGATGGCCGGCGACACCACCATCAGCAGCAGTGCGCTGCCGGCGGCCGCCATTTCCTCCATCACCAGCGACAGCTCGTACATGCCGGCGCCGCCGCCACCGTACTCCTCGGGCAGGTTGACCCCGAGGAAGCCGAGTTTTCCTGCTTCGGACCATAATTCGTCGGTGTGCTCCTGCGCGCGGGCCTTCTTGAGGTAGTACTCGCTGCCGTATTTCGACGCCCACTCCGACACCGCCGTGCGCAGCGCCTTGCGGTCTTCGCTTTCGATGAAGCTGCTGTCTGTCATTGAGAATCTCCTTCTACGTCAGGATCGTGGGGCGCGTCCACTCGCGCCAGGACGGCGCCGACTTCCACTTGGTGGCCGGTGTCGACGTTGAGTTCGGCGAGCACGCCGTCGGCCGGCGCGGCGATGGTGTGCTCCATTTTCATCGCCTCCAGCCAGATCAGTGGCTGGCCCGCCGTCACGGTGTCACCGACGGCGGCGCCGAGTCGGATGACGTTGCCGGGCATGGGTGCAACCAGCGAGCCCTTCTCGACAGCCGAGCCGGGCTCGGGAAAACGTGGCTGTGCGACCAGGTGCACCGGTCCAAGGGCGGAGTCGACGTAGACGTCGTGGCCATGGCGGGACACCGCGAAGCTGCGCGCCACCCCGTGGGCGTCGGCGAGTACGACCTCGTGCGCCGACGCCGAGACGAGGTGAACCGTGTCGTCGCCGGGGAGCGTCAATCCGGTTCGGCTGAAGCGGTATTCGACGCGGTGCTGCTCGCCGGCGTCGTCGACGAAGGTCTTGACCTGGTAGCCCGACGCGAGGTTGCGCCAGCCACTGGGCAGCGAGCCGAGCACGCTGGCCCCGTTCCGATTCGCGGCAGCGTCGGCCAGCGCCGCCGCGAGCGCCGAGCGCCGGACGGCAGTGTCGTCGGCCAGCGGGGCGGCCAGCTGCGCTAGACCGTGCGTGTCGAAGAACGCGGTGTCGGTGGCGCCGTCCAGGAATGCCCGATGCCGCAGCACATTCACCAACAGGTCGCGGTTGGTGCGCAGCCCGTGCACCCGGGCCCGGGCTAGCGCGTCGGCGAGTATCAAAGCCGCATGATGCCGGGTCGGGGCGTAGGAGATGACTTTGGCCAGCATCGGGTCGTAGTGGATCGACACAGAAGAGCCGTCGACGATCCCGGAGTCCAGCCGGATTCCGGTACGCGCCCCGAGCGTGGTGAATTCGGTGCGCGCCGCCGGCACGTCGATGCGCTGCACCAAGCCTGCCTGCGGCTGCCAGTTCTGCGCGGGATCTTCCGCGTACAGCCGGGCCTCGATCGAAGAGCCTTGCGCAACCGGCGGTTCGGCGTCGAGGTGGCCCCCGTTGGCAACGGTGATCTGCAGCTCGACCAGATCGAGTCCGGTGGTCTCCTCGGTGACCGGGTGCTCGACCTGCAGCCGGGTGTTCATCTCTAAGAAGAAGAACCCGCCGTCGTCGTCGGCGAGAAACTCCACGGTGCCCGCCCCGGTGTAGCCGATCGCGCTCGCGGCGAGTCGGGCCGCCTCGAACAGCCTGGCCCGCATGCCCGGAATGCGCTCGACCAACGGCGAGGGCGCCTCTTCGATGATCTTCTGGTGGCGGCGCTGGATCGAGCACTCCCGCTCGCCCACCGCCCACACCGTGCCGTGCGCATCGGCCATGACCTGCACCTCGACGTGGTGACCGGTGGGCAGGTAGCGCTCGCAAAACACCGTCGGGTCGCCGAACGCGGACTGGGCCTCGCGCTGAGCAGCCGCGACTTCGCTTGGTAGCGCGTCTAATTGGTCGACCACGCGCATGCCCCGTCCGCCGCCGCCGGAGGACGCCTTGACCAGCACCGGCAGCTGCGCGGCAGTCACCGTGTCGGGGTCGAGTTCCTCGAGCACCGGCACTCCGGCCGCGGCCATCATCTTCTTGGCTTCGATCTTGGAGCCCATCGCGCGCACCGCGTCGACGGGCGGGCCGATCCACACCAGACCAGCGGCCTGCACCGCGGCGGCGAATTCGGCGTTCTCGGAGAGGAATCCGTAGCCCGGGTGGATGGCGTCGGCGCCGGCCGCGCGGGCCGCGGCGATGATTGCCTCGCCGTTGAGGTAGTCGTTGGTTTGCGGCAACCGGACCCGGGCGTCGGCCTCGGCCACATGGGGAGCGGCGGCGTCCGGGTCGGTGTAGACCGCGACGGTGCCCAGGCCGAGAATGCGGCAGGTCGCGAAGACCCGCCGGGCGATCTCGCCGCGGTTGGCCACCAGAACTCGAGTGATTCCCATTTCCGTCACATCCGGAAGACGCCGAAGCTCGACGTCCCCTTGATCGGGCCATTGGCGATGGCGGACAGACACATTCCCAACACGGTGCGAGTATCCCGCGGATCGATCACGCCATCGTCGTAGAGCATTCCCGACAGCACCATCGGCAGCGACTCAGCTTCGATCTGGCCTTCGACGGCCGCGCGCATCGCGGCGTCGGCGTCCTCGTCGACCACCTGGCCGCGCGCCTCGGCGGCGGCCCGGCTGACGATCGAGAGCACCCCGGCCAGTTGCGCGCCACCCATCACGGCGGCCTTGGCGCTCGGCCAGGAGAACAGGAAACGCGGGTCGTAAGCCCGGCCGCACATGCCGTAGTGGCCGGCGCCGTAGGACGCGCCGATCAGCAGCGAGATGTGCGGGACGGTCGAATTGGAGACCGCATTGATCATCATCGAGCCGTGCTTGATCATCCCGCCTTCCTCGTAGTCCTTGCCGACCATGTAGCCGGTCGTGTTGTGCAGGAACAACAATGGTGTGTTGGAGCGGTTCGCCAGCTGGATGAATTGGGTGGCTTTCTGCGATTCCTCGCTGAATAGCACGCCGCGGGCGTTGGCCAGGATTCCCAGTGGGTAGCCGTGCAGTCGCGCCCAGCCAGTCACTAGTGACGAGCCGTACATCGCCTTGAATTCGTCGAAGTCGGAGCCGTCGACGATGCGCGCGATCACCTCTCGTGGGTCGAAGGGAATGCGGAGGTCGGCCGGCACGATGCCAATCAACTCGTCGGCGTCGAACAGTGGCTCGGTGACCGCTGCGGGCGCGGGGCCCTGCTTGGTCCAGTTCAGCCGCGCAACAATGCGGCGTCCGATCCGGATCGCGTCGAGTTCGTCGAGGGCAAAATAGTCGCCCAAACCCGATACCCGCGAATGCATTTCGGCGCCACCGAGGGATTCGTCGTCGGACTCCTCGCCGGTGGCCATTTTCACCAGCGGGGGGCCGGCCAGGAACACCTTCGAGCGTTCCTTGATCATCACCACGTGATCGGACATGCCGGGTACGTAGGCGCCCCCGGCGGTGGAGTTCCCGAACACCAGCGCAATAGTGGGGATGCCGGCCGCCGACAGCCGGGTCAGGTCGCGGAACATTTGCCCGCCGGGCACGAACACCTGTTTCTGGGTCGGCAGGTCGGCTCCGCCGGATTCGACCAGCGAAATCACCGGCAGGCGGTTCTCGAACGCGATCTGATTGGCCCGCAGGATCTTCCGCAGGGTCCAGGGGTTACTGGTGCCACCTTTGACGGTCGGATCGTTGGCGACGATCATGCACTCCACGCCGTTGACCGGGCCTATTCCGGTGACCAGGCTGGCACCGACCTGGAAGTCGCTGCCGTAGGCGGCCAGCGGGCACAGCTCCAAAAACGGTGCGTCCGCGTCGATGAGCAACTCGATGCGCTCGCGGGCGGTCAGCTTGCCTCGATCGTGATGTCGCTCAACATATTTCGTGCCACCGCCGGCCAGCGCCTTGGCCATTTCGGCGTCGATCTCGGCAAGCCGCGACTCCGCGGCCGCGGAGGCCGCTGCGTAGGCCTCGCTCTTGGGGTCGAGCACTGACCTGAGCGCGGTCATGACTGGAACCCCAACAGCTTGGCGGCCAGCGCGGTGAGGATCTCGGTGGTGCCGCCGCCGATGCCCAGGATCCGCATGTCGCGGTACTGGCGCTCGATCTCCGACT
>NZ_JBYCLD010000073.1:0-9134 GCF_057473725.1 Mycobacterium sp. TH-M11
CGAACGCCGACGACGGTGCGACACCTTGCCGGACGGCCGCCGGTTGCGCAGTCCGCCGGTCTCGGCCGCGACGGTGTCGTCTGACTCTTCGATGGCAGGGGCTTCCTCGGCCGTCGACTCGGGCTCGTCGCCGGCCGTCTCGATGACAGGCCGCTCGTCGGCATCTGCGGTGTCGTCGGGGGCTTCTGTGTCTTCGGCTTCTTCGAGATCGGGATCGGAATCGGTGTCGGCGGGCGCGTCGTCCTTCTTGCCGCGGCCTCGGCGTGACTTCTTTTCCTTCTTGGGCTTCAGCGGTTTCGGCGGTGGCGGTGGCGACTCGGCGACGAACGACAGGTAGAAGCCGGCAATGCCGAGCACCGCGATGGCCGCGGCGGCGCCGTAAACGCCGAACAGCCAGTGGCCCACCTTGTCCAGGTTCAGCCAGATCTCACTGATCGCGGTGCCGGCGATCAGGACGCCGGCAGTCACGTGGGTAACGATCGACCAGGTGCGCAGCGTCAGCGCCAGCGCGGGTGTGCCGAATTCGGGCTTGCGCGACTCCAGCAGCGTGAACACGACTGGAAGCGCGGCCAGCGCGATCACGATGCCGGTGGCAATCCGCGCCACCGTACCCAGGCCGTGTGAGGTGTCGCCCATCAACTCGGGCCAACGCGGCAGCACGAAGAAGAAGTAAAGGACGCCGGCGGCGACCGAGAGCGCCGCGTGCCAGAAGATGGTGGCCCTGCGTCCCATGCTCCTCCTCGAGCTGATAGTCCAGAAGCGACCAGACCCTATCAATCGGGCCTGGTCGTTCCTCGGACTTTGCGCGGAGGATGCGGGATTTGAACCCGCGAGGGCTATTAACCCAACCCGCGTTCCAGGCGAGCGCCATAGGCCACTAGGCGAATCCTCCGTCGGTCATGGTAGCGGAGCCCGCTCGGTGACGATGCACGCCAATGACCGGAGCGAGCCGAGGCGACGCCGGGTGCGCGTACTAGACTCTGGTCGGACCCCGCGCGGCGTCCATCCTGTGAACTCCCCCAGGGCCGGAAGGCAGCAAGGGTCAATGGGCTCTGGCGGGTGCGCGGGGTCCCCTATCGCAAGCCAGCATGGAAGATCGTCGGAAGGCGGATGGTGTCGTACGGCTCGTTCAGTTCCCTAGGCCGCGACGACCTCGAGGCAGTTCATGCCCGCCACCAGCGGGAATACGCCGACCTACAAGCCAAGAAGCTTGCCCTCGACCTCACTCGCGGCAAGCCCTGTAGCGCGCAACTCGATCTGTCCAATGCGCTGCTGAGCCTGCCGGGCAATGACTTCCGCGACGGCGACGGCACCGACACCCGTAACTACGGCGGGCAGCACGGGCTATCCGAGCTGCGGGCCATCTTCGGCGAGCTGCTCGGCATTCCGGTGCAGAATCTGATCGCCGGCAACAATGCCAGCCTCGAACTGATGCACGACGTCATCGTCTTCTCGATGCTCTACGGCGGAGTGGATTCCCCACGCCCTTGGAAGGACGAGGCGGCCGTCAAGTTTCTGTGCCCGGTGCCCGGGTACGACCGGCACTTCGCGATCACCGAGACGCTCGGTATCGAGATGATCCCGATCCCGATGCGTGAGGACGGCCCCGACGTCGATCTGATCGAGGAGCTGGTCGCGGCCGACCCGGCCATCAAGGGTTTGTGGGCGGTCCCGGTGTTCGCCAACCCGACGGGCGTGAGCTACTCCTGGGAGACGGTCCGCCGGCTCGTCCAAATGCGAACGGCCGCCGATGATTTCCGGCTGTTCTGGGACAACGCGTACGCCGTGCACACCCTGACGCTGGACTTCCCCCAGCCGATCGACGTGTTGGGTCTGGCCGCTGCGGCGGGCAATCCCAACCGGCCTTATGTCTTCGCGTCGACGTCGAAGATCACCTTCGCCGGCGCCGGCGTCAGCTTCTTCGGCGGCTCGCTGGGCAACATTGCCTGGTACCTGCAGTACGCCGGCAAGAAGTCGATCGGCCCGGACAAGGTCAACCAGTTGCGGCATCTGCGCTTCTTCGGCGACGCCGACGGTGTGCGCCTGCAGATGCGGCGTCATCAGCAACTGCTGGCACCGAAATTCGCGCTCGCGCTGGAGATTCTCGACCAGCGACTGAGCGAGTCGAAGATCGCTTCCTGGACCGAGCCGGAGGGCGGCTACTTCATCAGCCTCGACGTGCTGCCGGGCACAGCCAAGCGCACCGTCGCGCTGGCCAAGGACGCCGGCATCGCGGTCACCGAGGCGGGCGCGTCGTTCCCGTACCGAAAAGACCCGGATGACAAGAACATTCGCATTGCACCGACGTTCCCGCCGGAGTCCGATCTGCGTGACGCGATCGACGGGCTGGCCACGTGCACGCTGCTGTCGGCGACCGAGTCGCTGCTGAACCACGACTGATTGCCCTTCGCTCTGCGTCCATGGCGGAAAAGTGCGAGTGTTCCGCGCCGTGAGCGCAGAGTCAACGCCCAGCCAGGCCCGAGTCGGCCACCCTGGGTAGCCTCTGACCGTGGCTCTCTACCGTAAGTACCGTCCCGCGACCTTCGCCGAAGTGGTGGGGCAGGAACACGTCACCGAGCCGCTGTCGACCGCGTTGACGGCAGGCCGCATCAACCACGCGTACCTGTTCTCCGGTCCCCGGGGCTGCGGCAAGACCTCCTCGGCGCGCATCCTGGCCCGCTCGCTGAACTGTGAGCAGGGGCCGACGGCCACGCCCTGCGGGGTCTGCGACTCCTGCATCGGCCTGGCGCCCAATGGGCCGGGCACCATCGACGTCGTCGAGCTCGACGCGGCCAGCCACGGTGGTGTCGACGACACCCGCGAATTGCGGGACCGCGCCTTCTACGCGCCGGCCCAGTCGCGGTATCGGGTGTTCATCGTCGACGAGGCGCACATGGTGACCACCGCCGGTTTCAACGCGCTACTCAAGATCGTCGAGGAGCCGCCCGATCACCTCATCTTCGTGTTCGCTACCACCGAGCCGGAGAAGGTGTTGCCGACGATCCGCTCGCGGACCCACCACTATCCGTTCCGGCTGCTGGCGCCTCGGACTATGCGCGGCCTGGTCGAGAAGATCTGCGCCCAAGAGGACGTGGTCGTCGACGACGCCGTCTATCCGTTGGTGATCCGGGCCGGCGGTGGTTCGCCGCGCGACACGCTGTCGGTGCTCGACCAATTACTGGCCGGGGCCGACGGCAACCGGGTCAACTACCAGCGGGCGCTGGGCCTGCTGGGCGCCACCGACGTGGCACTTATCGACGAGGCCGTCGACGCGCTGGGCGCCGGGGATGCCGCGGCGTTGTTCGGCGCGGTGGAGTCGGTGATCGACGCCGGTCACGATCCGCGGCGGTTCGCCACCGACCTGTTGGAGCGATTCCGCGATTTGCTTGTGCTGCAAGCGATTCCTGACGCCACCTCCCGGGGTGTGGTCGATGCCCCCGAAGACGTGCTGGACCGGATGCGTGAGCAGGCGACCCGGATAGGTCGTGCGACGCTGACCCGCTACGCCGAAGTCGTGCACGCCGGCCTGACCGAGATGCGGGGGGCGACAGCGCCGCGTCTGCTGCTCGAAGTGATCTGCGCGCGGCTGTTGCTGCCGTCGGCCAGCGACGCCGAATCGGCCCTGCTGCAACGCCTCGAGCGGATCGAGACCCGCCTGGACATGTCCATCCCGGTAGGCGAGCAGCCCGCTTACGTGCGCCCATCGGCGCAGGCGCCGGCGCCGGTGCAACCGCCCGCGCCTGCGCCGGCCGAGCCGGCCGCGGTGCGGCCCAGCCCGCTCGCGCCGGCTCCGGTCGATCCCGTCCCGGTGGAGGAAGGCCCGTCCGCAGTGGGCTCCGCCGAACCGAACGCCGCCGCCGTGCGCACCCTGTGGCCGACTGTGCGCGACAAGGTACGGCAGCGCAGCAGGACTACCGAGGTGATGCTGGCCGGTGCGACGGTCCGCGCGGTCGAGGGCAACACGTTGGTGCTGAGTCACGAATCCGCGCCGCTGGCCAAACGGCTGAGCGAACAGCGCAATGCCGACGTCATCGCCGAGGCGCTCAAAGACGCGTTGGGCGTCGATTGGCGCGTGCGCTGCGAAGCCGGCGAGCCGACCGCGGCGGCAGCACCCGCAACACCGGCCCCGGTAACGCCGCCGATTGAGCGTCCACGCCGGGTAGTCCCGCCGCCACCGCCCGAACCCGCGGTCGACACCGAATCGGACCAGCGGGCCGAAGAGGAAAGCATGCTGGCCGAGGCCAACGAGGACGACCCGTCGGCACCGCGCCGCGATCCCGAAGAAGCCGCGCTCGAACTGTTGCAGAGCGAACTGGGCGCGCGCCGCATCGACAAGGGCTGAGCGCCTGGGGCTCGAGGACCGACCTATACGCTGGTCGGCGAGAGCACGTCCGCGCAGAGGGGTTATATCTCATGGGACACGTCAGTGCCGCCAACACGATCCTGATCAACGCTGAGCCCGCCACTGTGCTGTCGGCGGTTGCCGACTACCGGGAAGTCCGGCCCAAGATCCTGTCGTCGCATTACCACGACTACCGGGTCATCGAGGGAGGACAAGGCCAGGGAACCGTCGCCGGCTGGAAGCTGCAGGCCACCAAGTCCCGGGTCCGCGACATCAAGGCCAGCGTCGACGTCGCCGGTCACGCCGTGATCGAGAAGGACGCCAACTCGACCCTGGTCACCAATTGGACGGTGGCGCCGGCCGGACCGGGTTCCAGCGTCACCGTCACCACCAGCTGGACGGGTGCCGGTGGCGTGAAGGGCTTCTTCGAGAAGACGTTCGCGCCGCTCGGCCTGAAGAAGATCCAGGGCGAGCTACTGGCCAACCTGAAGAAGGTCGTCGAGGGCTAACGCGCGGCGGCTTGGCCGCCGAGAAACGCGGCGACACCGCGGGCCATCGCCTCGGCGTACTTCTGCCGGCCCTCGGGGCTCTCCATCAGCGCCGAGTCGACCGGGTTTTTCATGTTTCCGCACTCGACCAGAACCGACGGGTACTGCGCCAGGTTCAGCCCGGCCAGGTCGGAGCGGCCGTAGAGGCCGTCTTGGCCGATATAGCTGGCCGGGGGGATGCCCGAAGCCTGCATCTGGTCACGCATGACGCGGGCGAGTTGGACCGCGGGTCCGGCCTGCGCCTGGTTGAGCGGCGGAGCGGAGTAGTTGACGTGAAATCCGCGTCCTGCCGGCGGGCCACCGTCGGCGTGGACGCTGACGATGGCGTTCGGATGCAGCGCGTTGGCCATCTCGGCGCGTTGGTCGACGCAGGGCCCGACCGTGGAGTCGTCGCCGCGTGACATGGCGGTCCGGGCGCCCAGCGCGTTGAGCGCGGCGCGCAGACGCAGGGTGGTGTCCCAGGTGAAAGTGTGCTCCGGGTAGCCGTCGACGGTCGTTGTACCGCTGGCCTGGCAGTTCTTGGTGCCGCCGCGACCGGTGGGCACCTGGCGGCTGATGGATGCGTCGTTGGCGCCGTTATGGCCGGGATCGAGGAACACGATCATGCCGGCGATGTTGCCGGGCGCGGCGAGGGCGGTTGGCGGTGTCGCTGTCACGACGGCGGCGACGGCGATCACGCCGATCGCGGCGGCGGATCCGACACGCAGGCGGTGAGGTATGCGCACGGCGCCACGTTAGCCCCGCGCCGTCTACGCTTGGAACTCTGAACCGCCCGCACGACGCAGGCGAAACCAAGTCGATACCAAGACGCGAGGGGATTGTCATGCAACCCGGAGGCCAGCCCGACATGTCGGCGTTGCTCGCCCAGGCTCAGCAGATGCAGCAACAGTTGATGGACGCCCAGCAGCGGCTGATCAACTCCGAGGTGCACGGCGAGGCCGGCGGTGGCCTGGTGGAGGTCACCGTCAAGGGCAGCGGCGAGGTGGTGGCGGTGAAGATCGACCCCAAGGTCGTCGACCCCGACGACGTCGACACGCTGCAGGACTTGATCGTCGGCGCACTCGCCGACGCCGCCCAGCAGGTTGCCGATCTGGCGCAGGAGCAGCTCGGTCCGCTGGCCGGCGGCATGGGCGGCGGCGTACTGGGTGTTTGAAGGACCGGTCCAGGATTTGATCGACGAGCTCGGCAAACTGCCGGGTATCGGGCCGAAGAGCGCCCAGCGCATCGCTTTTCATTTGCTGTCGGTTGAGCCGCCGGACATCGACCGGCTCACCGCGGTGCTGGCCAAGGTTCGTAACGGTGTGCGGTTCTGTTCGGTGTGCGGCAACGTCTCCGACGACGAGCGCTGCCGCATCTGCGCGGACCCGCGGCGCGACGGTACACAGGTGTGCGTCGTCGAGGAGCCCAAGGACATCCAGGCCGTCGAGCGCACGCGCGAATTTCGCGGGCGCTACCACGTTCTGGGTGGCGCACTGGATCCGCTGTCCGGTGTCGGGCCGGACCAGTTGCGGATTCGTGAGTTGTTGAACCGGATCGGCGAGCAGGTTGACGGGGTGGACATCGGTGAGGTGATCATCGCCACCGACCCGAACACCGAAGGCGAGGCGACGGCCACCTACCTGGTCCGGATGCTGCGCGACATTCCCGGCCTGACCGTCACCCGGATCGCGTCCGGGCTGCCGATGGGCGGCGACCTGGAATTCGCCGACGAGCTGACCTTGGGTCGTGCGCTGACCGGCCGCCGCGCGATGGCCTGAGCCGGGTCTCGACGCGCCGCGCACCGAGCCACGCAGTCACATCCGCAACTCTGGCACCTGGGTCCAAGGCTTAATACGTTTTACGAATCGTCACCACATGCGATATCACGGGCCGTGAGTGATATCGCATGTGGTCACAAAACAAAAAAAGAGTGCACCCCCGGAGAGGTCTACCCGCGCAGGCGTTCCCGGCGCAGCAGTTCCACCTCGGGCAGATCCAGCGGCGCCAATTCGCCCACCACGGTGCCGAGCAGCAGGTCGGCGAACTCCGGATTGCGGGCCAGACACGGCCCGTGCATGTAGGTCGCGAACACGCTGCCCTGCACGGCGCCGTCGACGCCGTCGCCCAAGCGGTTGCCCGCCCCCCTCTTCACGACGCCCAGCGGAGCCGCCGACGTCCCGAGAACCGTTCCACCGCGGTGGTTTTCGAACCCGGTCAATGGCGCCGTCAACCCGCTCGGCAGCGGCGAGGTGGCCAGCTCGCCGATGGTGCGCGACGGCTGCGGCGACGTGGTCAGGTCGAGCAGTCCGACACCGTCGACCCGTTCACCGGCCGACGTTTCATACCAGTGGCCCAGCACCTGAATCGCCGCGCAGATCGCCAGCACCGGCGCGCCGCGCCCGGCGGCGCGCTGCAGGCCCGGATGGCGGATCAGGTGTGTGGTGGCCAGCCGCTGCGCGTAGTCCTCGGCACCGCCCAGCGTGTACAGGTCGAGGCTGTCGGGCACCGGGTCGTCCAGCGTGATCTCGATGATCTCCGCGGCGATGCCCCGCAGTCGCAGCCGCTGCCGCAACACCGTGGCGTTGCCACCGTCGCCGTAGGTGCCCATGATGTCGGGCAGTACCAGGCCGATCCGCACCACCGAGTCAGTCATGGTGGGTCAGCCGTCGTTGCAACTGGAGAAACGCGGTGTAGTTGGCGACCACCTCGACCGGTCCCGGCCGACAGGAGGCAATCGCGGCCACCGTGTCGTGCACCAGTGTGTGCTCGACGTCGGCGTAGCCGAGTCGCACGGCGAGGTCGGTGCCGCGTTCGCCGGCCGCGACCACGGAAGTCTGCTCGAAGTCTTCGAAGCGCACATCCCACAGCCAGGACAGGTCCTCGCCGTCGGGCACCTGACCGTTGACCGCGATCACCACCCCGGCCGCGTCCTTGTTCACCATCGACAGCGCCTCCTGCCAGCCGGCGGGATTCTTGGCCAGCAAGATGCGCACGGTCTGCGCGCCGACCTCGATGGTGCGGTAGCGGCCGGCGACCTCGTCGACGCCGGCCACCGCTGCGACCGCAGCCGGCGGATCGGCGCCCAGCGTCACCGCCGCTGCCACCGCCTGCGCAGCGTTGCCGCGGTTCGCCCTTCCGGGCAGGGCCAGCGTCATCGGCAGCGCCAATCCGTCTGGACCGTAGAGCTTTTCGTCGTCGAACCACCATTGCGGAGTGGGCCGCTTGAAGTCGGCGCCGGTGGAATGCCAGTCTCGCTGGTCGCGGACGATCACCTCGCCGCTGCGCGGGCAGCTCACCGAGTCGGCCGTCCAACTGCCCCCGGCGGCGACCCAGACCACGTGGGGGTGGTCGTAGGCGGCCGACGTCATCAGCACGTCGTCGCAATTGGCGACGACGACGGCAGCAGGGTGCGCGGCCAGCCCGGCCCGCAGCCGACGTTCGATCACGTTGATCTCGCCGACCCGGTCCAGCTGGTCGCGGGACAGGTTGAGCAGGACGACAACGGCAGGCTCGACGGCGTCGGCGACATGTGGCACATGCATCTCATCGACCTCGAGAACCGCCAGCGCGGCGGCCCGATCAGCGGCCAGCGCGGCCACCAGGCCGGCGTCCATGTTGGCGCCCTCGGCGTTGGAGGCGACGGCTCCGACGGTCCGCAGGGCGGCCGCGGTCATCCGGGTGGTGGTGGACTTCCCATTGGTGCCGGTGACGACGACCGTGCGCCTGCCGGTGCCGAGCTGCCGCAGGACCGAGGAGTCCAGCGTCATCGCGACCAGGCCGCCGATCATCGCCCCGGCTCCGCGGCCGGTCACCCGGGACGCCCAGCGCGCGCCGGCTCCGGCGGCCAAGGCGAGTCGTCCGCGGGCGTTGATCACCCGGGCATCTTAAGGGTGATCGCAAGCTCGGCGCTGTTCCGAGCGCAGCGGGTCACCCGTGGGAAGTCTTGAGGGTGATCGCAAGCTCGGCGCTGTTCCGAGCGCAGCGGGTCAGCTTCCCGCGACTAAGTTCACGACACGGCGCGCAGCGACCGGGCGATGTCGGCTCGACATGAAATCCTCGGTTCATGCGGGACAACGCGGCGGTTGCAACGGCAACGTCCTGGGGGCGGCCGGTCACCGAAGCGGGCGCAGGCTGGGCCGTGATCGACGTCGAGACCTCCGGCTTCAAGCCCGGCAGCGCCCGCGTCATCAGCCTCGCGGTGCTCGCGCTGGACGTCGAGGGCCACGTTGAGCAGTCGGTGGTCAGCCTGCTCAACCCCGGCGTCG
>NZ_JBYCLD010000074.1:0-1920 GCF_057473725.1 Mycobacterium sp. TH-M11
TGTGATTTGCTGAGGACGTCCAGGCCGAGGTAGCGCCGGGATTCGGCCCATTCGTCGTGCTGTTCGGCCAGGACGGCACCGACGAGGCGGATCAGGGCGCCCCGGTCGGGGAAGATGCCGACGACGTCGGTGCGACGGCGGATCTCCTTGTTCAGCCGTTCCTGGGGGTTGTTGGACCAGATTTGGCGCCAGATCTGCTTGGGGAACGCGGTGAACGCCAGCAGGTCCGCGCGAGCATTCTCCAAGTGCTCGGCGACCTTGGGGAGCTTGTCGGCGAGCGCGTCGATGATCCGATCATATTGCGCAGCAACGGAATCAGCGTCCGGCTGGTCATACACCGAATGCAGTAGCGTGCGCACCCACGGCCACGACGACTTCGGGGTGATGGCCATCAGGTTGGTGGCGTAGTGCGTACGGCAGCGCTGCCAGGCCGCGCCAGGCACGGTGGCGCCGATCGCGGCCACCAGCCCCGCGTGCGCGTCGGAGGTGACCAGTTTGACCCCGGATAGGCCGCGGGCGGTCAGCGATCGCCAGAACGCCAACCAGCCCGCCCCGTCCTCGGCCGTGGTGACGTCGATGCCGAGGATCTCGCGGTAACCCTCGGCGTTCACACCGGTCGCGATCAGCGCATGCACGTTGACCACGCGACCGCCCTCGCGGACCTTGAGGACCAGGGCATCGGCCGCGACGAACGTGTACGGCCCGGCATCGAGTGGCCGCGTGCGGAACGCCTCCACGGCGGTGTCGAGTTCCTTGGCCATCACCGAGACCTGCGATTTCGACAGCCCGGAGATGCCCAGCGTGCCGACCAGTTTGTCCATCCGCCGCGTCGAGACGCCCAGCAGGTAGCAGGTGGCCACCACCGTGGTCAGGGCCCGCTCGGCGCGTTTGCGTCGTTCCAGCAGCCAATCGGGGAAGTAGGAGCCCTGCCGCAGTTTCGGGATGGCGATGTCCAATGTGCCTGCCCGCGTGTCGAAGTCACGGTGGCGGTAGCCGTTGCGGTGGTTGGTTCGCTCCCCGCTGCGCTCGCCGTAGCCGGCGCCGCACAGTGCGTCGGCCTCGGCACCCATCAGGGTGTGGATGAACATCGACAGCAGCTCGCGCAGCACGTCGGGATGAGCGGCGGTGAGTCGCTCGGTCAGGACCTGCTGCAGGTCGATATCGTGGACAGTGGTCATCGCGTGTGCTCCTTCTTTGCTCGAGTGACTTTGGACGGTCCCTCGAAGAATCACGCGATGACCTTCAATCACTCGGCTACGACACGCCGGTACCGCTAATCAGGTCCGACTCGTACACCACTCTGCTGGACGCAACCCAAACCTGGGGAAATACGCGACCGCTGACACGTCGCGAGTGTCTCTTCCCGTCATGCATCGCAACCATGGGGGGTCGCGGCTGAAGTCCGTGGCTTCTCCCAGCGGGAAACAACGATGTAATCGAAGAACTGGCTCTCGGGGATACCATCCGTGACATGACCATGACACAGCCTTGGCCTGCACCGGCGCCCGTACGCGCTCGCAACTGGCCGGCAGTGGCACTCGGCACTCTGACAACTGCGCTCGCAGCAGCGGCGTTGATGGTCGCGCTTACCCGAACGGGGTCGGCGGAAGGCCCTACCTACACCGCGGCGCAGAAGGCCGTGGCGAAAGCTGAATTATGTAAGCAATATGAACTGGCGGCTCGTGCGCTGAATATTGAGACACAACCCGGCGGCGACATAGCGTTGGCGCGAATCTCCATGGTCAACGGCGCTCAGATTCTTGAAACGGCGGCAGCAGACCCGGCTCTGGAGCCGAGATACCGTGACGCGGCCCGAGCTTTGGCCAGTTCATATCAGACTACGGCGGTTATTGGCACCAACGGCATGGTTACCGCGGACCAATACCAGAAGGCGGTTGATGACTCGAACGCCAAGAACCA
>NZ_JBYCLD010000075.1:0-7929 GCF_057473725.1 Mycobacterium sp. TH-M11
CGATGCCTTTCTCGATCTGGTCGAGAACGAGCTGACCCGTCTGATCGAGGAGAACTCCGACCTGCGCCAGCGGGTGGCCGAGCTGGACGAGGAACTGTCTAGCGCCCAATCCGGTGTCGGCAGTGCGCAAGCCACGCAGAAGATTCCGGTCTACGAGCCCGAGCCCGAGCCGGAGCCGGTCAAGCCCGCGCAACCTGCTCCGGTTGCCGCGGCACCGCTGGGCGAGGAGGTCGCCCTCAAGGCCGCCCGCGTGCTCAGCCTTGCGCAGGACACCGCCGACCGGCTGACCGGCCAAGCCCAGGCCGAGTCGGACAAGCTGCTCTCTGACGCCCGCGCCAACGCTGAGCAGATTGTCGGCGATGCCCGTCGCGAGGCCGAGACGACGGTGTCCGAAGCCCGGCAGCGCGCCGATGCGCTGCTCACCGACGCGCAGACTCGGTCGGAGACCCAACTCCGGCAGGCCCAGGAGAAGGCTGATGCGCTGCAGGCCGACGCCGAGCGCAAGCACTCCGAGATCATGGGCACGATCAACCAGCAACGCACCGTGCTGGAAGGCCGGCTCGAGCAACTGCGCACCTTCGAGCGCGAGTACCGCACCCGGCTCAAGACCTACCTGGAGTCACAGCTCGAAGAGTTGGGCCAGCGCGGTTCGGCGGCGCCGGTGGATTCCAGCGCCACCAACGACTCGGCGGGGTTCAACCAGTTCAATCGGGGCAATAACTAGGTCGGTCGGCGACACTGACAACGACTGCCGCTATCGTGCAGAGTTGGCAATGTCGCGCCGTCCGCTGGAGGTCAACCGATGCTGATTATCTCGCTGGTGCTCGCGGTGGTCGGCCTCGCCGCACTCGTCTTCGCGGTCATCACCAGCAACGAGTTGGTCGCCTGGGTCTGCATCGGAGCCAGCGCGTTGGGCGTTGCGCTGCTGATCGTCGACGCACTACAAGAACGGCGGCGGCGCGAGACAGGTGCGGTGATTGACGATTCGTCCGCGCCGGACGCACCTGACGATGTGGCAGACGACTACCCGTTGGACGCCGCCGAGGAAGCCGACGGCGCTTCGGTGCACCCGGATTCTGCTCCCGCCGACGAAGAGCACAGCGCTCACTAACCCGAGGGCGGGGTCGCCAGTAGTTGACGCACCTCGTCGTCGCTGACTTGACGGAAGTCTGCGAAAACCTGCCCGACGGCGTCGAAGTCCTCGGGCGTCGTCACGCACACCACGTCATCGGCCTCGCTGGCCAGTAGCCGGCACACCGACTGCGGTCCTACCGGGGCAGCCACCACGATTGTGTCCGGGCGACCGGCACGTAGGGCGCGTACCGCGGCCAGGATGCTTGCGCCGGTGGCAATTCCGTCGTCGACCACAATCACGGTCTTGCCGTGCGGGTCCGCCGGCGGGCGTCCATCCCGGTACACGTGCTCGCGGCGACGCAGTTCGGCGGTCTCCTCGTCGATGACGCGGCGCACCTGCTCGTCGGTGATGCGCATGCCCGACACGACGTCGTCGTTCATCACCACGCCGCCACCGCTGGCCAGGGCGCCCATCGCCAACTCGGGCCACTGCGGCACCCCGAGCTTGCGGACCAAGAAGACGTCAAGTTCGGCGCCCAGCGCGGCGGCGACCTCCCAGCCGACTGGCATGCCTCCCCGGGCCAACCCCAGCACCAGCAGGCCGCTTCGTCCGCGATACGACTCCAATTCCCGGGCCAGCACCCGACCGGCGTCGCGGCGGTCACGGAAGGTGCGTGGGGGGTGACGTCGACCCATGTGTCGAGTTTGGACCTGGCGGGACCCACATCGCTCCGAAAGTGCAATGAGCGACGAGACTATTCGGCAGATGTGTCGCCAATTGCACTTTCGACGAAGAGGGTTGGACGTTTTAGGGGTCGAGTTGGGCGGGGGCGACTCGACAACCGGCGGCTTGGGCTGCGGTGTGCAGGCGTTGGTCCCAAACGGCGACGATCAGGCCGGGGTCGCCGACTGCCAACGCGCTGGCCAGGTGGACAGCGTCGGCTCCGCGTAAGGCGAGGGCTCGGGCGAGGTGGCCGGCGTGCTGCTCAACCGCCGCGGTGAGTTCGACTGGCCGGGTGGCGGCCCAGAAGTCGTCCCAGTCGCGCTCGGCAGTGGTGAGCTCGGACTCGGTGAGGTCGTGATTGCGGGCTGCTGCGGCGAGTGCGGCGCGGACTTCGGGGTAGGCCAGGCGGCTGGACAGCGCGGCGTCGCAGCCGTCCCATAGCGCGGACGCCAGCGGGCTTCCTGTCTCGGTGGTGAGAAGTTTGACGAAGGCGCTAGCGTCGAAGTAGACGAGCGGCACGGGTCAGCGCCGCTGGTCGCTGACCTGGTCAGACACCGGCCGCCGCGGTCGGGGCCCGGCCCGGCCCGCAGCGATGGGCCGCTGCGCGGTGGCCTTGCCAATTACGCCGTCGGCCGTGAGACGCTCCAGGGTGCCTGCGTTGTCCAGCGCAGCGAGTCGTGCGACCGGAATCCCGCGGTCGGTGATGATGACCTCACCACCAGCTCGGGCGCGATCGAGCCAATCGCTGAGGTGCGCGCGCAACTCGGTCACGGAGACGTTCACACTGAGAAACGTACACTCGCTCAGCCGTAATTTGTACATGTTACTACTGAGCGGGTGATCGCCGGCAGTGACCGGACACAGCCTCTCCAGCAGAGAGTTCAAAAGCTCGTTGCCGCAAGCTAGACCCGGTGTCCGACACCGGGGCGCTGCCGCCGAATCGATGCGCGACGAATGGTCACCGACGCGTAGCTTGCGGCGACCCGTCCGACCCGGCACTTCCGAAGAGGGTGGCGACCGTGCTCCACGTGCACGTCGGTGGTGCCGGGCGGCCGGGCCGTTGAGTTTCTGCTCGTGCGCCAGGACGCGAGCGAGGCTGGGCGCCTTTCGGAATCAAGACAATTAGCGCCCGGGACCAGCTGTCAGGTACGGCGGCCGGCCGAAGCGGCGCAGCCGCAACGAGTTGGACACCACGCTGATCGAGGACAGCCCCATTGCCGCGCCCGCGATGACAGGGTTCAGCAAACCGAATGCGGCCAGTGGGATAGCGGCGGTGTTGTAGCCAAACGCCCAGCCCAGGTTCTGATGAATGGTGCGCAGGGTCTGCCGCGAGAGCTCGATCGCAAGTACGACACCGTCAAGCCGGCCAGACATCAGCGTGATGTCGGAGGCCTCGATGGCCACGTCGGTACCGGTGCCGATCGCAATGCCCAGATCGGCCTGCACCAGGGCGGGGGCGTCGTTGACACCGTCGCCCACCATCGCGACCACCAGGCCCTCATCTTGAAGCCGGCGAACCTCAGCGACCTTGTCCTGCGGCAACACCTCGGCCAACACGCGGTCGATGCCAACTTGCGTGGCGATCGCGGCGGCCGTGCGGGCGTTGTCGCCAGTGATCATGGCGACCTGCAGCCCCATGGCGTGTAGCTGACGGACCACGTCGGCGGCGTCGTCTTTGACCGTGTCGGCCACGGCGAGCACACCGATAACCTGGTCGTCGCGGCCGACGAACACGGCGGTGCGGCCCTGCTCTTCGAGTTCTGCGGCGGCCACAGCGAGGTGGTCGGGCAAACTCAAGCCGCGCTCGTCGACGAGCTTGCGCCGCCCGACCAGCACGGCTCGGCCATCGATGTCGGCCCGCACCCCGTGCCCGGCCAGGCTGGCGAACTCCGTGGCGGCGGGGATCTCCAGCCCGCGCTCGCGCGCAGCGGCCACAATGGCCGCACCAATGGGATGTTCGGAGCCCGACTCGACCGCAGCGGCAATCCGCAGCACCAGATTCGGCTGGCGGCGCTTGTCGGCAACCACGTCGGTGAGCCGCATCTGGGCACGAGTCAGGGTGCCCGTCTTGTCGAACACGACGATGTCGATCTTCTTCGAGGCCTCGAGCACCTCGCCGCCCTTGACCAGGATTCCCAGGTCGGCGCCGCGGCCGGTGCCAACCATGATCGCGGTGGGGGTGGCCAGACCCAAAGCGCACGGGCAGGCGATGATCAGCACCGCGACGGCGGCGGTCATGCCCGCGAGCGGGTTGGCGGCGAGCAGCGCCCAGCCGGCAAATGTCGCGACGGCGACGCCGACGACCGCCGGCACGAACACCGCCGAAACCCGATCTGCTAGCTGCTGTACCGGCGCCTTACCACCCTGGGCCTCCTCGACCAGACGCACAATGTGGGCCAGCGCGGTGTCGGCCCCGACAGCAGTGGCCCGCACGGTCAGCAGCCCATCGGCGTTGACGGTTGCTCCCGCCACGCGGTCACCCACCGATTTTTCGACCGGCACAGATTCCCCAGTGAGCATCGACTCATCAACGGCGGCCCGGCCATCGATGACCTCGCCATCGACCGGGATCTTCTCCCCGGGCCGAACCAGCACAAGGTCTCCAACCTGCACCCGCTCCACCGGCACGAGGATTTCTTGCCCGTCGACCAACAGCCGGGCTTCCTTGGCGCCCATCTCCAGCAGCTTGCTGATCGCCTCTCGCGTCTTGCCATGTGCCGTGGCCTCGAAATAGCGGCCCAGCACCACGAAGGCGATGATCAGCGCAGCGGTGTCGAAGAACAGTGGCCCGCCGGCAAACAACTGATAGGTGGAGTAGGCAAACGCGGTCAGCGTTCCCAGCGTGATCAGCGTGTTCATATTCGCCGAGCGCTCCCGCGCCTGCTGCACGGCCCCCACCAGGAACGGCCAGCCGGCAATGAATTGCACCGGTATCGTCGCAGCGAATGCCAACCATCCCGCCCAGGGGGCAGCGCCGAAGAACATCGTCGCGCCAGACGCCAGTAGACCAAACGGCCACGCTATCCACACCCGCCGCAACCAGAAGCGGATCCCGCTCTTGGCCTCCTCGCGCGGCGACAGCTGCGTCACGGTAACCGGCTCGAGGTGACAGCCGATAGCTTCCAGCGCATCCTGCAGCCTCTGCATCTCCGGCGGACGGCCGAGCTCGTCACCGCGCAGACTCAGCAGGGCGCGGGCGATCCCGCCGACGACTTTCCCTACGATGCTGCCGTTGCCGAGATCAGCCGAATGTGCAGAACGCGCGGGCGCCAACGCTGCAGGGCTGCACTCTGCGTCGGTGATCGCTGACAGAACGGCAGCGGTATCGCAGTGGGCGGGTGAGTACCAGATCACCACGGATGCCGTTCGCGGATAGGCGCGCACGGCGCGCACACCGCTCACCTTGCCGACCGTCTCCTCGATCGCGGCGCCCCGCGCCGTGTCGAAGGCGAACCCGGTGGCGCGCACCCGCATTCGCCCCGCCGCAGCGCAGACAACGGCCAGCGCGACGTCGGCCTCAGCTGTCAGCACCATCAGCCTCAAGGGTCGTGGTCTGGGCCGTCTCCGTCGCTGCCGGTCCTGTTACTTCCTGGCCGATCCGCTCTACCGCCTCTGCGAGAATGTCTGCGGCTGTTAGCCGAGCCTTCTCGGCGGTCTGCTTGGTCTTGCGCTCGGTTGCGCGCGCAGCACGCAAACCCAAAGCAGTCGCGCTGACCGTTGCCTTGCGCCACGGGGCCTTCGACACCGCCTCATAGGCCGCAGCCCCCACCACGCCGGTCACCACCGTGGGCGCCGCCTTGGTAACGAGTCCATAAATTCCTTGTAGGACCATCTCGAACGTCCCTTCATGTTTGTTGTGGGCCGACCGTGCCGCGGACAGGCACGGTCGTGATCGCCACGCCTGCCTCCGGACCGCAGCCTTTGCGGCCGCCGGCGTGCCCTGTCGATCCCTTGCCTCGGCCGATCGCCGGGCGTGGGAAACCACGCGTCATTGCGGGCTCGTTTCCGTTGCCGGTTTTTCATCAAACGATTCGCCGACCGCGACACCGCTCAGCTGTGCCAGCGGACCGGTCAGCGCCGGCGTGAACTTGACCGCGTCGGTGAGCTCCTCAATGGCCGCCTGACCGTGACCAGCGAGGACCGCCGCGGAAAAGCATGTCTCCAAGTGGTTGTGCAACATCACCCGATTGGCCCGCTCCAGCGAGGACTGCACCGCTGAGATCTGCTTCATCACATCGACGCAGTACGCATCGGACTCCAGCATCCGAATGATCCCGTCGAGATGGCCCCGGACCGTCTTGAGCCGATTCAGCGCCGCACGCTTCTTAGCCGTCAACTCTTGCTCACCACAACACCGCATTGCCCGATCATACCCTACCCCACCCGGGGAGGGATTAGACTGCGCCGTAGTTCTATGCTGGGCGCCAATCGAGAGGAGCGCCGAATTGAGCAACAGACAAATACCGGTGCGCTCGTGGACCGATGTGTGGTTGCCGGCGGTCCTGCTTAGCGCGGCGGGTCTGGGCTGGTGGTGGTCTGTAGCCAGCGCGGTCGCCATGCGCGGCGACGCGATGTCGATGTCGATGGGCGCCCAGTCCGTGGCGTCGTTGGCCGTTTACCTCTTCGGGTGGGTGGCCATGATGGCAGCGATGATGCTTCCGGCAGTCCTGCCCGTTGCTCGCCCCTACGCCCATAACCTCGCATCAGCCATCATGTTCGTCACCGGATATCTGGCCGTTTGGAGCGTGGCCGGCATCCCCGCCTTTTTTGCGTCGAATCCTCTCGACCCGATGCTGCACACCTCGCTCTGGGCCGGCCGCGTGGCCGGTGCGACGGCGGTGATCGCGGGTGTGTATCAGCTCACGCCGCTAAAGGTCACGTGTCTGCGATGCTGCCGGGTGCCGGCATCCTCGTGCCACGAGCCCAACGAGCCCAACGAGCCCAACGAGCCCAACGAGCCCAACGGCGGCCCGGCCCGGGCACTACTGGCCGGAGGACGCCATGGCGTGTTTTGCCTCGGTTCCTGTTGGCTGCTGATGGTGGTGCTGATCGCCTTCGGGACAATGCAATTGGCGTGGATGTTGGCGATCACGGTGGCGATCTGGCTGGAAAAGGTAGCCCCTTTCGGCGATCAGCTGAGGCGCGCCACGGCGGCGATGCTCCTGGTTCTCGGTGTTGTACTCCTGGTGCATCCCGCGTTTGTTACCCATCTCCTTTAACGAGTTTCGGCCCGTTCTGCGGACGTCTCGTAGGCGTGGTGACACCGCCACCAAAGCCATCGTCGAACCGGTCTTCGGGCAGAGACCCAAACTTCTCGGCCGTCGAGTGTGCGCCCTGGGCGTTGAGTCTGCATCGAAGGCGCCGACACGCCGACGGCCACCGCCCTCACCGCATAATGAAATCGACCGGACCCCGAGCCCCGGGATCCGCGAAAAGTGTTACCCACCCATGCTGGTGGGCGGGCTGTCAGCAGTGCTTAGGGAGGCGACCGGGCCGGAACGTGCCCAGGTATACGCCAGTCTGGGCCTGCGTCGTGATGACGACCCGCATCTTCAGCGAGCCACGGCAACTGCCGACCTGAGTCGTGTCGCCGGACGTGTCCGAGGGGGGACTTGAACCCCCACGCCCATTAATAGGGCACTAGCACCTCAAGCTAGCGCGTCTGCCATTCCGCCACTCGGACCGACGCCAATGAATTGGCAGCTAAGGCTATCGGATGGGTCGGCCCGCGCCCAAACCTGCCCGGCGGGAAGCGTGCCGGCGCCAATGGTAGGAAAGGTGACTGTGACGTTGCCCGCCGAGAGTCCCATCGACGACGTCGTCGACGTGGTCAGCACGTTGATCCAATTCGACACCACCAACACCGGCGATCTGGAAACCACCAAAGGCGAGGCCGACTGCGCCCGCTGGGTGGCTGCGCAGCTGGAGGAGGTCGGCTACCAGGTCGACTACCTGGAATCGGGCGCTCCGGGTCGGGGCAATGTGTTCGCCCGCCTGAAAGGCGCAGACAGCTCACGCGGTGCGCTGCTGATCCACGGGCACCTCGACGTGGTCCCCGCGGAGCCCGCGGAGTGGAGTGTGCACCCGTTCTCCGGTGCGGTCGAGAACGGCTACGTCTGGGGCCGCGGCGC
>NZ_JBYCLD010000076.1:0-4143 GCF_057473725.1 Mycobacterium sp. TH-M11
AGCTGGCCGATGAGGCCACGAAGACGAAGCGGGAGCTCCGGGAGTCCACCGAGGCGGGCGCGAAGGTGCAGCGGCAGCAGGACGCTGAGATGTAGCACTTGCGCGGTGCTCCCCATCACATTCAGGCATCACATGTAAGCGATCTCTCCCCCTTTGACGTGCTCTGTTTAGCTCATCAAAGGGAATACTTGACACATGTCATCAAGGATTTCCGCCGCCGCTGGGTGCGCGCTGCCGGTCGTCATCGCACTGACCGGTTCGGCAGTTCCCGCGAATGCGCAGAGCGGGACCGTGGTGCCTATGCGCAGCATCCTGCGGACCTGCGATTTCAGCCCGATCCCGGACCGCGCTTCGACCGACCGCGGAATGGCCTCGGCCGTCATCCATTCCAACGGTGGATCGGTGACCGCGGACGTCCACCTCGCGGAGCCTGGCGCACCCAACGCCCACTACGACGTCGCCCTCATCCAGGCACCGCGCGCGTCCAACTCGCCGTGTGACGGCCCCGGACCCGGTGTCGCGGTCGGCTCGCTGAACACCGACGGCGCGGGAATCGCCAACACCACTGTCAGCGCCCCGCTGAGTTCCGGAGCGACCGGCGTCTGGGTGTTCATCCGGCAGGCCAACCCCTACTCGCAGAGCCCGCAGGAGTTCTACACCTCGGACTTCATCTCGAAGGTCTAAATCGGGGTCAGACCATGCTTGCGCTGCGTGCGCCAGTGAATCTGCTTGTCCCGCAGCAGGTTTAGTGACTTGCGTAGCAGCAGCCGGGTCTCGTGCGGCTCGATCACGCCGTCGATGTAGCCGCGCTCGGCGGCGATCCACGGGATCGCCATGTTGAGGTTGTAGCCCTCGATGAAGTCCTTCTTGATCTGCTGCACCTCGGGCGCGGTCGGATCGGGGAACCGCTTGACCAGTAGCTGAGCGGCGCCGTCGGCACCGATCACCGCGATGCGCGCGGTGGGCCAGGCGAAGTTCAGGTCGGCGGACAGCTGCTTGGAACCCATCACCGCATAGCCCCCGCCATAGGCTTTGCGGACGATGATGGTCACCTTCGGCACATCGGCCTCCACGATCGCGTTGAAGAACCGACCACCCCGCTTGATGATCCCGTTCTTCTCCTCCGTGACACCGGGCATCGCGCCTGGGGTGTCCACCACGAAAACCAGTGGCAGATTGTAGGAGTCGCAGAATCGGATGAAGCTGGACGCCTTGTCGGATGCCTCGCTGTCGACCGCCCCGGACATGACCATCGGCTGGTTGGCGATCACGCCTACCGACCGTCCGTCGACGCGGGCGAACGCGGTGATGATGGCCGGCCCGCGCTGGTCGGCGATCTCGAAAACGTCGCCGTCATCGAAGATGCGCAGCAGGATCTCGTGCATGTCATAGGCGGTGTTGTCCGCGTCTGGCACGATGGTGTCGAGTTCGAGGTCGGTCGGGGTGATCTCGGGCTCGAGGCCCGGGTTGACGATCGGCCCGTCGCCAAATGTGTTGTCCGGCAGAAACGAAAGGTAATCGCGGACGTAGCGGAAGGCCGCAGCCTCGTCCTCGACGACCTTGTGGATGTTGCCGCGCTGGGCCTGCACGTCGGCGCCGCCCAACTCGTCGAACGTGACGTCCTCACCGGTGACGTCCTTGATCACGTCGGGGCCGGTGATGAACATGTAGCCCTGGTCGCGCACCGCCACCAGCAGGTCGGTCTGGATCGGCGAATAGACAGCTCCCCCAGCACATTTGCCCAAGATGATGGAGATCTCGGGCACCAGTCCGCGCAGCATCTCGTGCCGGCGGCCCAACTCGGCGTACCAGGCCAGCGAGGTGACCGCGTCCTGGATGCGGGCGCCGGCGGAGTCGTTGATGCCGATGATCGGGCAGCCGACCATGGCCACCCAGTCCATCAGCTTGGCCACCTTGCGACCGAACATCTCGCCGACCGAACCCTGGAACACCGTCTGGTCGTGGCTGAACACTGCGACCGGTCGGCCGTTGATCCGTCCGTGCCCGGTCACCACACCGTCGCCGTAGAGCGCGTTCGGGTCACCCGGCGTGCGGGCCAGCGCGCCGATCTCCAGGAAGCTACCCGGGTCGAGCAGCGCGTGGATGCGCGCGCGGGCGCTGGGGATCCCCTTCTTGTCGCGCCGCGCGATCGCCTTCGGATCACCGGGCTCCTTTGCCAGCTCCAGCTTTTCGCGCAGTTCAGCCAGCAGCGCGGCGGTGGTCTTGGTGGTCACTCAGGCTTCTTTCTCACTGGGCATGTTCCTGATGGGCATGTTCCTGATGGGCATGTTCCTGATGGGCATGTTCCTGATGGGCGTGAATCTTGTTGAGCGCCTGCGTCATGTGCGCACCGATCTTGGCGATGATCGGCTCGTCGATGACCTGGATGTGCTCGCCGCCGACCGGCACGATCTCCAGGTCGCCCACATACTCGCCCCACCCGCCGTCCGGCTTGCGGGTGGCGTAGGCGGGCTCGAACACGATGGCGTCGTCGTGGTAGCGGTCGGCCATGTACAGCGTGACGTGGCCGTCGTAGGGCTGGATCTCGATGGTATCCAGGGCCCGATTGTCCAGGTACGACGTGCGCTGATGCTCGATGATCCCGCCCGGGATCTGCACACCGCTCTGCGCGACCACGTCCAGGACGAAGCGGACCTGGCCCTCGTCGTCGAGCTTCTCCAGTTCCTCATAGGGGATCTCGGGAACCTCGACATTGAATGTGCGCTCGGCAAACCGTGCATAGCGGTCCCAGCGCGCGCGCATCCCTTCTTTGCTCAGGTCGATCGGCTCCCCGGGCAGCACCAGGTCGATCAGTCCGACGTAGCGAACCTCGGCGCCGGCCCGTTTGAGGCCGATTGCGCAGGCGTAGGCCAGTGCCCCGCCCAACGACCAACCCGCCAGCAGGAACGGACCGTTGTGTAGCTCCAGCAGCTTGGGCACATACTCGGCGGCACGCTCCTCGATGGAGCCCTCCACCCGCTCGATGCCGTACACCGGGAGGTCCGCGGGCAGCCGCCGCATCAGCGGCTCGTAGACCACGGTAGATCCGCCGGCCGGGTGGAACACGAACAGCGGCAGCTTCGAGGTGCCCTCTTGCGGCGCCCGCAGGGTGCGGACGAAACCGTCCACCACGCCTTCCTCGAGCTGGTCGCGAACGATGCTCGCCAGGCCTTCGATGGTCGTGGCCGCCTTCACGTCGTCGACGTTAATAGTGCCTTCGGCCCGTTCGGAGAGTCGCTCGGCCAACTTCGTGGCAGTGGCGTCGTCGAGCGTGGGCAGTGGGTTGAAGATGCCACCCGGCGACTTGCCGGTGACGATCGCCCAGGTCGCGAACGTCACCCGCTCGGCAGCATCACGCGGCGGGACGTCGGCACCCAGCGCCTCCGTCACCGCCGCCTGGGTGAGAACCTTGGCGGCCGCTGCGGCAGCCGTCGCCGTGCTGACACCGGTCGGGCCCGCAGGGTCGGTCGGTGGTGGCGGGATGGCAGCGTCGGGCTCGGGACGAGACGGCGCTTCGGGTTCGGCCGACGCCGCCGCAGCGCTGGCTCCGGATAGCACTGGGGTGGCTCCGGTCAGCATCGCGGCCTGCTCGGCGGCAATCTCCTCGGGCGTCAGCGTCTTCTGGTGCTCGTGCAGTTCGGCCACCTCGTCGCGGTGCTCGATCGCGTACTCGATCAGCTGCTCGATGTTGTAGAGGTTGGCGTCACGGACCGCCTGCAGCTGGATCGGCGGGAGGTCGAAGTCGTACTCGACCCGGTTCTTGATCCGCACGGCCATCATCGAGTCCAGGCCGAGCTCGACCAGCGGAACCTCCCACGGCAGGTCCTCGGGCTCATAGCCCATCGCCATCGACACGATTGCCGCCAGCCGGTCCCGCACGGTCTCTTCGGAATTCGGCGTCCAGCGCTGTATCCCGCCCAGCTGTCGTGCGGTGAGGCTGTCGGTCACGGCGCTGGCCTCAGGCTCGTCGGCAGGCGGCTCGGCAACCGGGCCGACTGTGACGGTCTGGGCGATCGCCGCGCCGGCGCCGACAGCCGTCGGCAACACCGAGGCCAGCCCGGCCCGCGACACCAGCGCGTCGTAGACCAGCGTGAAGGACTCCTCGATGCGGGCGTGCACCTGCACCGAAGCGCCACCGGGATG
>NZ_JBYCLD010000077.1:0-6939 GCF_057473725.1 Mycobacterium sp. TH-M11
GGCGCGCGCCAGACTAGACCGAAGCGTTGGTCTTGGCGTAGATCTCGGCGAGGAATTGCTCGACGGCGACCGCGGCGTTGGCGGCCCGCGCCGACCCGAAGATGTCAAAGGCGTGCTGCGCGAGAGGCAGTTCGGCGTAAACCACAGGCTGACGACTGAGTTCACGGAGCCGCGCGCTGAACGCACGGCCCTGCTCTACCGGGATCAGTGAGTCGTTGGTTCCGTGTAGCACGAAAAACGGCGGCGCGGTGGGAGATACGTAGGTGATCGGCGAGGCTGCCTTGAATGCCTCGGTGATATCGCGCCGCCCCCGCTTGAACACGTACTTGCCGAGCATCGGGGCCATCAGCGGATGAACGGCCGCCTGGTGGTTGAAGTCGTAGAGGCCGTAGAACGGAACCGCCGCCCGCACAGTGGTATCGGCGTCCTCGAAGCCGGGTTGAAACCGCGGATCGTTCGACGTAAGCGCGGCAAGGGCGCTCAGGTGGCCGCCGGCTGAACCGCCGGTGATCGCCACCCAGTCCGGGTCGCCGCCGTACTCGGCGATGTGTTCCTTCGTCCACGACAGCGCGCGCTTGACGTCGACGATCTGGTCGGGCCACGTCGAGCGCGGGCTGAGCCGGTAGTTGATCGCGACACATACCCAGCCCAACTCAGCGAGGTGGCTCATCAGCGGATAGGCCTGCTGCCGTTTGCTTCCCACCATCCAGGCGCCGCCCGGGACCTGCAGCAGCACAGGTGCTTTACCGTTGCGATCGAGGTCTGGCCGGCGCCAGATGTCGAGGTGATTCCGCGTCCCGTATTCCCCGTAGGCGATGTCGGTGTCGTGCGCGTAGTCGCGATAGATGCGCGCCATCCGGAACACGCCCGGCGACTTCGCCGTGCCCGGACCGGCCGGCCGCTTCCATAGATCCGTGGAATCGGTGCGACGGTCGTGACCCAGGCCGGCATCAAGCGCCGCGGTCAGCGGTTGCTTGCTCTGGTGGCCAATGCGGTCCAGGCGCATCAATCCCAGCCAGGACAGCGCGGATACCAGCCAACTGAATCTGGCCAGCGGGGATGAGAGCCTGCCGGTTATCGCGGCCAGCAGTGCCACCTGAGCGGCGATCACCTGCAGCGGCAACTCCGAGGCGAACACCCCCACCGCGAATGCGTACATCGAGAGATATCCGCGTTTACTCAGCGGCCGATAGCCGTTTGCCGTGATCGCGACGCTGGCCAGAGAAGCCACGACAGCTGACAACTTTTTCACGGCCTTCACTTAACCACAGCAAAGTTAGTCACTGAAACCACTTGCGTCACTTTGGCTACCTCAAGGACATATGTCTGGTGACCCTAGGGAACATGCGTGCGGTTTAGCGAGCCGGGCCGATGAAGCCGAGGAGCAGATCGGCGACCCTGTCCGACTGGTCGAGTTGGAGGAAATGCCCGGCGTTGTCGACAACGGTCACGTCGCTGTCGTCGGGCAGCGCGTTAGGAATCCAGCGCGTGAAAGCCGATGTCATGCAACCGTCGTCGCGTCCGTGGAGGTACAGGCTCGGCAGCATGGGCCGCGATGTCCAGTGCCGGTGCAAGTCCCGGTATTGGATCGGCGGACGGGAGTTGCGGATCGTCGCGCGGTAAGGCCCCAGCGCGGCGCGCCAACTCTCGGGCGTGCCGATCGCGGCGTCGACATGGCGCAGGTCGGCTTTGGCGTCGTAGCCGGGCGACCAGGATTTCCACAGTCGTGGCAGCACCCAGGAGGCGGAACGCTCTGGCAGCCAGGGCAATTGAAAGTACATGATGTACCAGCTGCGAAGCAGCTGTGGCGGGATCTGAGCCAGCAGCCGGACGGTGTCGGGGACTCGGCCCCGGAACGCCGCCGCCGGCGGGACCGACATGATCACCGCCTTGGCGAACGGGCTGTCCGGAATCGCGGCCAGGCCGTTGGCGGCCATCGCACCCCAATCGTGCCCGATCACCACATCGCGTTCAGTGCCGCCGACAGCGGCGCGGACCTGCAGCGCGTCGTCCATCAGGGCACCGATGTGATAGCTGCCGTCGATCGGGATCGACGACGGCGCGTAGCCGCGCATGAACGGCGCCACCACCTGCCAGCCGGATTCGGCCAGCCGGGGCGCGACCTTGCGCCAGCCGTACGCGGTATCGGGAAAACCATGTAGGCACAACGCAATTGGCCCATCAGTCGGCCCCCACGCGAGTGCCTTCAACTCCACGGCTGGGGCTTTGACGTCGATCCAGCGGTGTTCGGTCATCACCTGGGTCCTTTGCGTGGGCAGTCTCGGGCGCACGACGAGACCAGACGCGCGACCAGCCCGATCCCCGCCACCCCGGAGGATCGCTGGGCCGGCAACACGTGCGCGGCATCGATGGGCATGTTTCCCAACGTAGTTGGTCAGGCAAGTACTCGTGCATCTCATGCATGGCTCGGGTGGATGCGCAGGACCCATTGAGGTAGACCCCGGTGAACACCGAAACCCATCTGAGTAACGTCAGAGTGCGATCGACCGAGAGGACCCACCCGTGACTGCCGCACGCAACACCCCCAGAACCGTCGAGTTCTCCGTCATCAAGGGGCTCACCCTGGTCGCAGACGAGTGGGGGCGCAGGACCGAGGCGTCAACCGATCGACCGAGCGTCCTGATGCTGCACGGCGGCGGACAGAATCGGCACTCCTGGAAAAGGACCGGCCAAGTGCTGGCCGACCAGGGCTTCCACGTCGTCGCGCTCGACAGCCGCGGCCACGGCGACAGCGACCGATCGCCCGACGCCGACTACCACGTCGAGACGCTTTGCGCCGATGTCATGCAGGTCCTCGACGCCATCGGTCGTCCGGTGATCTTGATCGGGGCCAGCATGGGCGGTCTGACCGGCATCCTCGTCGCCGACCGGGCCGGACCAGAACGGGTCAACCGATTGATCCTCGTCGACGTCGTGCCGCGGTTCGAGAAGAACGGCAGCGCCCGCATCCGCGACTTCATGTTCAGCGGCCTGGACGGCTTCGCGACCCTCGACGAGGCCGCGGACGCGGTCGCCGCCTACCTGCCGCACCGGACCAGGCCGCGCAGCCCGGAGGGGCTGAAGAAGAACCTCCGACTGCGCGACGGCCGCTGGTACTGGCATTGGGATCCGGCCTTCATGACCAAGCCGGGCGACGACCCGGAACTGCGTACCGAGAACTTCGAGCGGGCCGCCGCCGACCTGAAGATCCCGGTGTTGCTGATCCGCGGCAAACTCTCCGACGTGGTCAGCCCCGAAGGAGTGACGCACTTCCTCGACACCGTGCCAGGCGCCGAGTTCGTCGAACTGTCGGGCGCCGGCCATACCGCAGCCGGCGACGACAACGACGCATTCAGCGACGTCGTGGTTACCTTCGCGACGCGTTAGGGCTCGCGGCGACCCGCTAGTTGGCCGGCTTCTCCGCGTGACCACCGAATTGCTTGCGCATCGCCGAGAGCGCCTTGCTGGCGAAGTCGTCGAGGCTGCGCGAGGCGAAGCGGGACTGCAACGCGGTCGTGAGCACCGGCGCCGGAACCCCTTCGTCGATTGCCGCGATCGCGGTCCAGCGGCCCTCGCCGGAGTCGGACACCCGTCCGGAGAACTCCTTGAGGTCGGGCGATTCGTTCAGCGCGATCGCGGTGAGGTCCAGCAGCCACGAGCCGATGACGCTGCCGCGGCGCCACACCTCGGCGACGTCGGCGATGTCGAAGTTGTACTTGTAGCACTCGGGATTTGACAGTGGCGCAGTCTCGGCGTCGCCCTGCTGAACCCGAGTCCCGATGTCGGCATTGCGCAAGATGTTCAGGCCCTCGGCGAGCGAGGCCATCATTCCGTACTCGATACCGTTGTGCACCATCTTCACGAAGTGCCCGGCGCCGGTCGGGCCGCAATGCAGATAGCCCTGCTCGGGTTCTGCGACCTGGCCGTCGCGGCCAGGGGTGCGCGGCGCGGCGCCGACGCCCGGTGCGATGGTGGCGAACAGCGGCTCGGCGCGCTCGAAGGCGTAGTCGTCGCCGCCGATCATCAGACAGTAACCGCGCTCGCGGCCCCACACGCCCCCGCTGGTGCCGCAGTCGATAAGGTGAATACCCTTCTCGGACAGCGTCTTTGCATGCTTGAGATCGTCACGGTAGTAGGAGTTGCCGCCATCGATGACGATGTCGCCTTCCTCCAGCGTCGTCGCCAACTCGTCGATCACCCCGGTCGTGATCGTTCCGGCGGGCACCATCACCCAGACAACCCTTGGCGCATCGAGCTTTTCGGCTAAATCCGACAGCGATGACGCCCCGGTGACCTTGTCGACACCGTCGAACGCTTTCACGGCGTCCGAGTCGTGGTCGTAGACCACGCCCTCATGTCCGGCCGCCACCACTCGGCGGATGATGTTGGCGCCCATTCGGCCCAGGCCGATCATCCCTAGTTGCATGTTGTCTGGTTCTCCTTAATGGTGATTACCGGCTAGCCACGGCTGTTGCCAGCCACGATGTCCTCGCAGCAATTCGCGCGCTTGGTCGGGCCCCCAGGTCCCGGGCTCGTAGGAGTGGATCTCGCCGGGGTGATCCAGCAGCGGCTGCACGATCCGCCAGGTCTCCTCGATCCCGTCCTCGCGGGCGAACAGTTGGTGATCGCCGGTCAGTGCGCCGTGCAGCAGCCGCTCGTAGGGCAGCAGCGGTTCGCCCAGGTCAGCCATGAACAACGAATCGAGGTGCAGGTCGCGCCACCGATCCCCGTCGAGCGCAGTCAACTGCAGCCGCAGTCCGGGGTCGGGGTCGATGCGCAGCACGATCTGGTTGGGCTGCGCGCGCCGGCGGTCCGACAGGAAGGTCAGCGACGGAACACGATTGGTGAACAGTCGGACCTCGGTGACCCGCTCGGTCAGGGCCTTGCCTGCCCGCAGGAAGATCGGCACCCCCGCCCAGCGCCAGTTGTCGATCTCGACTCGCAGCGCCACGAAGGTCTCGGTGTCCGAATCCTTGGCTACGCCGTCGATCTCGGTGTAGCCGCGGTATTGGCCCCGCACGGTGCGCTGCGGGTCAATCGCCGGAATCGCCCGCAGCACATCGGCTTTCTTGTCGTTGAGGTCGTCGGCGCTCGGCCCGACGGGCGGCTCCATCGCGACTCCGGCGAGCACCTGCAGCAGGTGGTTCTGCACGACGTCGCGCAAGGCTCCGACCCCGTCGTAGAAGCTGCCCCGGTCGTCGACGCCGAAGTCCTCGGCCATGGTGATCTGAATCTCGGAGATGCTGTGGCGATCCCACAGTCCGGCCAGGGCCAAATTGCCGAACCGCAGATACTCCAGTTCGACAACCGGTTCTTTGCCCAGGAAGTGGTCGACCCGGAAGATCTGGTCCTCGTCGAGCACCGCACGCAGTCGCTCGTTGAGTTCGAGTGCAGACTTCAGGTCGTGACCGAACGGCTTCTCCACCGCGACGCGCGATCCGGTCAGCAGCCCGGCCCCGGCCAGGTGCTCCACGATCGGCGCGAACAGCGACGGCGGCATCTCGAGATAGAACAGGCAGTGCTGGGTGGAACCGATCTGGGTGGCCAGCGTGTCGTAGAGCGCGGCGCCGGTGACGTCGCCGTGCAGGTAGGACAACCGCTTGGCGAAGCGGTCGAAGACCTTTCCGTCGACCTTTTCACCAGTGCCTTCGATCGCCTTGCGGGCACGCTTCACCAACTCGTCGACGCTGATGTCGTCGCTGGCGACACCCAGAATCGGGCACTGCAGCAACCCGCGGCGCTCGAGCCGGTAAAGGGCCTGAAACGTCATCTTGCGGGCCAAGTCGCCAGTGATACCGAAAATCACCATTAAGTCTGAGTCGTCGGTGCCGAATTCGGCCAATGAAAACCTCCAGGAGAAATCGGCTGGTCAACGCGGCTCATCAGCTGCCTAGATCAATTAGCCGCAGCCAGCGTCAACCCTAAACACTACGCCTGCACCCGACAACCAACAGATAGCCGCTCATCCGGGTGGGCAAACCTTCGGCAGCTAACACTAGCGAAATATTTACGCGCAGTTGATTTTTCGACACCATGTGAATCCGGCTGCCAGCGATTCACTCCGCGACCCCAGTCATCGTGGCGACCGAGAGGCAGAGCTGAAAGGCTTCGCCGGCGCCCACCGGCTCAACGCCGTGGCCGCGGCTTAGCCGCTAGTCTTCGCCCGCCTCGGCCAGTCGCTGTTGCAGCCGGTCACGGATCTCGTTGGGTGTGTAAGCCCGTCGCCGCCGCTGGTCGCGGACCACCAGTACGCCGCCGGCTGCCACCCCGACAACCCCGGCCAAGCCCAGCAACTTCCAGACGGTGCGCATCGGCCCAGGGTATTCGCGAGTGCATCCTGGCGGGACCGCTATGTGCATATGGTTCGGTGGTGAATACGCACACGGTTGGGTTGAGTCAAGCCCTGGAACACACCAGAACCGGCGACGTCTGGCTGTTCCGCGGGCATTCGGGCCCCGACCGGGCGATCCAGACCCTGTCGAACAGCCCCGTCAACCACGTCGGTATGACGGTGGCGATCGAGGACCTGCCGCCGTTGATGTGGCATGCCGAGCTCGGCGACAAGCTGACCGACGTCTGGTCTGCGACCAACCACCGGGGTGTGCAGCTCAATGATGCCCGCGAGGCCGTCGAGCGCTGGCTGACCCGGTACGGGCAGCGCTGCTGGTTGCGTCAGATGACCCCCGACATCGACCAGGAGCAGGAGAATCGGCTGCTGCGCGTTATCGCGCGCATGGACGGCACGCCATTTCCGTCCACCACCCGGCTGACCCTGCGGTGGCTGCGCGGTCAGCTCCCGACCAGGTACGACTGGGTACGCGGGCTCCCTTGGATCGACTCCCGCGTGCGCGAAGCGACCCGTCGGCGCCGAGCAGAACAGCGCAAGGCAGGCTTCGAATCCGCCTACTGCGCCGAGACCGTGGCCGTCACCTACGAGGA
>NZ_JBYCLD010000078.1:0-33056 GCF_057473725.1 Mycobacterium sp. TH-M11
ATCGAGCGTGACGAGAACAACCGGTTTCTGTCCACTCTGGCCGAACTCGACGTGCCGGTGATCTTCGGCGACCCCACGATGCGCCCGACGCTGGAAGCCGCGCGGGTCGATCATTGCCGAGGCGTGGCGGTGATGACTGAAGACGACATGGACAACATTCGGACCGGTATTGTGCTGCTGGAAATCATGGGTGCCGACACGCGCCAGCCGATCGTGCTGCGTGTGCAGGGCCGGGCGCTCAGCGCGGCGGTCAGCCAGCAGTTCGGTTTCGAAAACGTGCGTTCCATCGTGGATTTGGCGGCGCCGTGGTTCATTGGTGCCGCGATGGGGTTGCAGGTGCTGGGCACGTTCTGGGTCGGTCAGCGATCGTTCATGATCGGCGCGATGTTGGTCGCCGAAGGCAGCGAACTCGACGGTCTCCGCATGGTCGACATGTCGACGCAGACCCGAGTCATTGCGATCACTCGTCCGGAAGGGGCGGTGAGCCTTCGGCCCCGCCGCAACTCGCAATTGCGGGCCGACGACACCGTCTATCTGATCGGTCCGTATCGCGAACTGATCGCGACGCTCCGCAAGGGCCAACCGCCCCCGCTGACCGTGATCAGCGGTGAGAGCGCACTGGCGCTTGCGGCCGCACGTTCCACCATGCGGCCCGAGGTGCGACTGCCGCGGTGGGCCCCCGACCCGGTCGACTGACCGCTCAGGCCGCCTGTACGACAGTCACGCTGCGGAAGTGCTCCATGCCGTTCTCGTCGGTCAAATCCCGGACGACTTCGGCCAATTTGGTTCGCACATCGCTGGGCGACGAGTACTGCGTGGTCGCGCGCGCACCGTCGTCGAACTCGATAGTCACGAGGTAGTTTCTCACGGTGAGTCTCCTGATACTGACGGGGTTTTCCAACGCTAACCCAGAACAATCAGTGAGGCCCTCCTAAAATGCTGTGAAGCCGCTGTACATTCCGCCGACGATTGCCAGCTCACACGTCGTAGTAGAGCGCGAATTCATACGGCGTCGGCCGGAGGTTGTAGGGCGCAAGCTCGTAGTCGCGCTTGTAGCTGATCCAGGTGGCGATCAGATCAGGCGTGAAAACGCCGCCCTCGGTGAGGTATTCGTGGTCTTCCTCTAAGCGGTCGATCACCGCGGACAGTTGTGTCGGAGCCTGCGGGACGTCGCCGGCCTCCTCGGGCGGTAGTTCGTAGAGATCTTTGTCGATAGGGGGAGGCGGCTCGATCTTGTTCTTGATGCCGTCCAGGCCCGCCATCATCATGGCCGCGAACGAGAGATACGGGTTGCCCGATGCGTCGGGGCAGCGGAACTCCAGGCGCTTGGCTTTGGGGTTATTGCCGGTGATCGGGATTCGCACGCAGGCTGACCGATTGCGTTGGCTGTAAACCAAATTGATCGGTGCTTCGTAACCGGGGACCAAACGCTTGTACGAATTGACCGTCGGGTTGGTGAAGGCCAGCAGTGACGGCGCGTGGTAGAGCAGCCCGCCGATGTAGTGCCGCGCGACGTCGGACAAACCGGCGTACCCGTCCTTGTCGTAAAACAGCGGTACGCCGTCCTTCCACAGCGATTGGTGCGAATGCATGCCCGAGCCGTTGTCGCCGAACAGCGGCTTGGGCATGAATGTGACGGATTTGCCTGCCTGCCACGCGGTTTGCTTGACGATGTACTTGAACATTTGATGGTCGTCGGCCGCGTGCAGCAAAGTGTTGAATTTGTAGTTTATTTCAGACTGTCCGCCGCTGCCGACTTCGTGATGGCCTTTCTCCAGAAAGAACCCTGCGTTGGTGAGGTGGGTGAGCATCTCGTCGCGCAGATCGACGTAGTGGTCGGTGGGAGCGACCGGGAAGTAGCCGCCCCTGGGGCGGACCTTATAGCCCAGGTTGGGAGTTCCGTCGGCCTCTTTTTCCGCTCCGGTGTTCCACCACCCAGAAGCCGCATTCACCTTGTAAAAGGATTCATTGGTGTGCGAGTCGAAGCTGACCGAGTCGAAGATGTAGAACTCGGCCTCCGGGCCGAAATAGGCGGTGTCGGCGATACCGGAGCTGACCAGATAGTTCTCCGCTTTGCGGGCCACGTTGCGCGGATCGCGGGAGTACAACTCGAGCGTGAAGGGGTCGTGCACGGAGAAGTTCACGATCAGCGTTCGAGCCGTGCGGAAGGGATCGATGGTCGCCGTTTCCGGATCGGGCAGCAGCAGCATGTCCGATTCGTGGATCGACTGAAATCCGCGGATGGACGAGCCGTCGAATGCGAGCCCTTCCTCGAACACGGTCTCGTCGAAGGCATAGATCGGAATTGTGAAGTGCTGCATGGTGCCCGGCAGGTCGCAGAAGCGGACATCGACGTACTCGATCTGCTCGTCCTTAGCGAGTTTGAAGATGTCGTCGGGCGTCTTGTCGGACACGGAACCCCTTGCGCTTGGCCAGACCGCGCCGATGCGGCGTGCCACCATTCACGCACGCCGCGAGGCTTTTCGCATCCGGGGCGACTGCCCGCCCATGATCGGCGGGATGACACCCGCCGGAGGTCTCGCGGCTCAACCGCCGTAGGTGGGCCCTTGGACGCCGTTGGTCCAGGTCGTGCACTTGTTGCCGGTGCAGCAGGTTTCCTGTAACTGCGCGTCCTGCCCGAAGTGCGCGCTGACCTGGCTCTGGGTGTACTGACCGCCGGAGGCCTTGCACGAATCCTCGATGTCAGTCTGTGCGTGAACCAGAGGTGCGGCCAGGATCATCGCCGCAACCGGGATGCCGAACGCTGCCATCCGAATGGCTGGAAAAATCGTCAAGACCGGACGTTGCATGTTTCTCCCTCTGGGTTGGCGTTAGCTTACCGATCCCCAGCTGATCAGACCGCTGAGTGGGTCTCGGCGATGGATTCGATCGTCGTCGACAGCGTCTGCGGCGAGTAGTAGCGACCGGCCCGGATCACGCCTGCGACGTCGTGCAGGTTGGCCACGTCTTGCAGGGGATTCGCCCGCAGCAAGACGATGTCGGCCTCTTTGCCGGGGTCGACCGTGCCCATGGTGTCGCTCCGGCCCAGGAACTCGGCGGCGTTGATCGTGGTCATCTGGAGTATTCGCAGCGGGGTCAGCCCAGCCGTAGCCAACTGATCGAACTCCTGATGTAGCGCGAAGCCCGGTATTTCCCAACCGGCTCCGCTGGCGTCACTGCCGGCCAGCATCTTGACGCCCTCCTCATCGAAGATGCGCACCATGTTCAGCAACCGCCCATAGTGGCGGCGATACGTGGTGCGCATCGCTTCCGGGCGCGAGCCGTATTTCTCTGCCGCCTTGTGCCAACTCTTCAGCGTCGACGTGGACGCGAAACGGTTGTTCGGGTGATGGCGATAGGTCGGGTCGTCGCAGAACTGCTGCGTTCGGTTGCGAATCAGGGTCGGGCACTGCCACGTCTGGTCGGCGAAGAAAATCCTCGCCAGGTCGCGGGCTTTACCATCGTTGAAGGAATCACCGGCGTCGGCGATCATCTCGGCGTCGGCGGATCTGGCCATCAGCAGCGGATTGATCACCACTCTGGCCAGCATCCGCGCCGCCAGCGCGTCCATCAGCCGCGCGGCGAATGGCAGCCGCGGCATGCGGGGGAATTTCGGTGCCGGGCGGCCCGCGACCGCGCGCTCGATGGAGTCCTGATGATCGCAGCACGCCGCAACTATGCCTAGGCCGGGCCCGAGGTGTTCGATCGATCGCATCCTGCCGTCCGAGGCGGCCCGGATGTCGATTCCGACGGGCAGATGCCCGACCGTGGTCAGGCCCAACCTCGCGGCCTCGGCTTGAAGCGGAAAGAACACCTCCGGAGTCACCATGGCGACTTTGATGAAGTCGGCGCCGGCCTCTGCCTGCTGGCGAACCGATTGCAGCGCAACGTCTTTGCGACCCGCATTGAAGGGGATCAGGACTTCGCCCGGCGCCGACAGCAGCGCGGGGCCGTCGTCAGGGAGTCGTAGCCGGCCATTGCTGCGGTCGCCCAGCAGCGAGCGGGAGCCGTTCATCTGGCGAAATCCCGTGATGCCGCAGGCAAGCATCAAACGCAGGGCCGGCTCGGGGTCGATGCGACCTGACAGCGGATGGGCGTGCATGTCGCAGAACCCCGGCACCGCATAGGTTCCACCCGCGTCAACGACCGCGACCCGGTCGGGGTGGTTGACGAGGGCCGGTGCGACCGAGGTGATGGTGGCGCCGTCGATGATGATGTCGACGCCGCGACGGATGCTGCCGTCACGGACGTCGACCACGTTGGTGTTGTGCAGAATCGTGCGTTCGCCGGCCATCCCTCGATTGTGCCGATACGGCATGCGATCAGGCCGGTGGCTTGGGCGTCATCGACCCGATCGAGTACGCCTCGTGCCCAGTTGGATAACCGCCGCCGTCGGTGGCGATATGCACATGGTCGTAGTGATTGGCGGTTTCGTTGCCCATATTCGCGGTCCAGCTCGGCTTGCCGAGGCCGGGATAGATTTTCTGCCGCCAGATCACGTGGTCGACACCCCACCGTTTGGCATTGGCCAGCGCGTAACCGGCGATCTGGTCGCCGAGTTCGATGCCTTCGGCGGAGTTGTAGTTCGGGATCATCACGTCGATCGCCAACCCGCCGGGATGCCACTTCAGCGCGTCTTGGCGATATCCGCCGATCGTAGTGATCTGGGGAAACAGCAAACTGATCGCGCGCGCGGCCCAAATGGTCTTGACTTGCAGGCCCTTCTCGGGCGCGACGCCGGCCGGCAGCGCGAAAGTGAAACTCTGGGCCGCCGCGGGGGCATCAGCCGTCAGCGCCTTCAATTCGGCGGGACTGGCCAGCCGCAGGGGCGTCGCCTGCGGGGGTGGAGCCGGCGCCGGTTGCGTACGAGCTACCGGGCTGGCGCTGGGCGCCATCGGCTTTCGGTCGCAACACCGCGTCTCGGTGCTCTGGGCGTAGAACATGCCCGCGGCAATGGCGAGGGTCGCGCCAAATGCCAACCAGCGACCGCGCCCGCTGCTTGACCGGCCTGTGCTCACGACCAGCACATTAATGCCTGGTCAGGCGTTAGGGGGCGACTTCGCGCAGCTCGTGTCGCAACTGGTGGATCAGTAGATCACGGGGGAGAAGGCCGCCGAATTGCCCGTGCCCTGACAACTCACGTCGACGGCGTAGTGTCCGCCGAGCTGTTGAAAGATGATCGTGATCGGCGGGGACGGATTGGGGCCGGTGACCGTCGTCTGGCGATTGAAGGGGAGCGCGGGCGTGCCCTGGACTCCCACGGCGTGGTACTGGCAGACCTCAATTGCGCCGGGCGGGTTTCGGAGATCGACAACGGTGGCGAAGATGGCGCCGCCGCCCTGCCCGTAGGAGACCTGCATGCTGTTGTCGCTGTTGTAGAAGTAGTTCGGTTCGGTGGCGTGCGCGATCCCGGCGCTCGACAACGAGAGCAGCCCCAACGCGGCCGCAGCGGCCGCTGAAGTTTTCCGGATGGTGTTCATGGAGTGGCCTCACCTTCGTTGGACGAACGCCTGACGACAGATTAATAGTGCACCGAGACCGGCTTCATCCCCGCCTACGCGGCGTCGCGGCGATCAGTCAGCGCCTGCCGCCGCCGACTTCGGCGGGTAGCGGCGGCGGCAACGGCACCGTCGGCGCCTGCGCGGTCGAGGTCGGGGCCACTGCCGGCGCCTGCGCGGTCTTGGGACCGTGGTAGGAGGTCATCGGCTCACGCCGGATCACTCCGCCCGCGTCACTGACCACCAGCGCGCTCGACGTGACCGTGTAGGTGACGCCGTCCTGCTTGGCCACATAGCTGCCGTCGGGCTCCGCCGTGGCCGCGGCGACCAGTTTCGCGCCGTCGCTGATCCGTACGCCGTGGTAGCCGAACTGGCCGGCCGGACTCTTGCAGATCGCGACCCGCGAGTTCGCCGTGCTGCCGATGGCGACTGCCGTGTTGGGTGCGGTGCAGCGTGCCGAGGAGTCGACAAAGCCGAGCGCGTCGGTGGCCGGATCGGCAGCGGCATGAGGTGTGCCGATCGCGAGCAGTGCCCCGCAGGCCGCTGCGGCGACGGCGATGCGCCGGGCGCATGGCAGAGAGGAGGACATGGTTGTCAGGACAACACGGGTGACCACCAGCATCCCGTTCCCACGCCGCGTGATCGCCCAATCGTTAGCTTCCCGAGATCTGCGACGCTAGATTCGACGCCCATGGGACTGCTCTTTGATCCGAACACCTACGATCCGTCGCATTTCGACCCGGAGACCAAGCGCCAGCTGCGGGCGGTGATCGACTGGTTCGAGAGCCGCGGCAAGGTCAGGCTGCTCCGCGACGACCTCGAGGCGACGTGGGTGTCGGACTTCCTCGACTTCATCAAGCGGGAAAAGATCTTCGCCACCTTCCTCACCCCGTCGGAGTACGGCGGCGGCGATCCCAACAAGCGGTGGGACACCTCTCGCAATGCCGCACTGAGCGAGATCTTCGGGTTCTACGGGCTGTCGTATTGGTACGCCGAGCAGGTGACGATTCTGGGCCTCGGGCCGATCTGGCAGAGCGACAACATCAAGGCCAAAGAAAAGGCAGCCGCGCAACTCGAGGCCGGCGGCGTGATGGCGTTTGCGCTGTCCGAACGTGAACACGGCGCCGACATTTACAACACCGACTTGCTGCTCACCCCCGCCAAAGCGGACGACGATGAAGGTGTCGTGTTCCGCGCGTCGGGGGAGAAGTACTACATCGGCAACGGCAACGTCGCGGGCATGGTGTCGGTGTTCTCGCGCCGCACCGACGTCGACGGTGCGGACGGCTACGTCTGGTTCGTCGCCGACAGCGGACACCAAGATTACGAACTGATCGGCAACGTCGTGCACGGGCAGATGTTTGTCAGCAACTTTCGGCTCAACGACTATCCGGTGCACGAAGAGGACATCTTGTGCACCGGGCCGGAGGCCTTCTCGGCCGCGCTCAATACCGTCAACGTCGGCAAATTCAACTTGTGCTCGGGGTCAATCGGCATGTGCGAGCACGCTTTCTACGAGGCGATCACTCATGCCAACAACCGCATCCTGTATGGCAACCCGGTCACCGACTTCCCGCACGTGCGGGCCAGTTTCGTCGAGGCTTACTCGCGGATCGTCGCGATGAAGCTTTTCAGCGATCGCGCCGTCGACTACTTCCGCAGCGCCAGCCTCGAGGATCGTCGCTATCTGTTGTTCAACCCGGTCACCAAATCCAAGGTCACCTCCGAAGGTGAAGCCGTGGTCACGTTGTTGTGGGATGTGCTGGCTGCCAAGGGATTCGAGAAGAACACCTACTTCTCCGAAGTGGCCCGGCTGATCGGTGCGCTGCCGCGACTCGAAGGCACCGTGCACGTCAACGTCGCGCAGATCCTGAAGTTCATGCCCAACTACATGCTCAACCCCGCCGAGTACCCCGAGATCGGTACCCGCAACGATCCGGCCGACGACACTTTCTTCTGGTCTCAGGGACCGGCGCGCGGCGCGTCGAAGGTGCAATTCGCCGACTGGACAATGGTTTACGAGCAGCACGCCCAGATCCCGAACGTCGAGCTGTTCTATGAGCAGGCCCGCGCTCTCAAGGAGCTACTGCTGACCGCGGCGCCCGACCCTGAGCAGATGAAAGACCTCGACTTCCTGCTTGTCATCGGTCACCTGTTCACCCTGGTGGTGTACGGGCAGCTGATCCTGGAGCAAGCGGAACTCATCGGGCTCGGCGCCGACCTGGTGGATCAGATCTTCGAGGTCCAGATCCGCGACTTCTCGCAGTACGCCGTCGCTCTGCACGGCAAGGCGAGTGCCACCCCGACACAGCAGGATTGGGCGCTGTCCGCGGTGCGTAGGCCCGTGACCAAATCCGACCGCTTCGATCGGGTGTGGGAGCAGGTTCGGGCCTACGACGGAGCCTATGAGATGCGGCCCTAGCCGACGCGGAGAAGCGCGTCAAGCTCACGGTAATCCGACCGGTGTAGTCCGCTTGTTCCCACCCAGCGGGATGTCCGCGCCGGCAAGGCCGACGGCGTGCCTAGGATCGGCCAATGCGTGACGCGAAAATCCTGATCACCGGTCCGACCGGACAAGTTGCCGTTCCCGTAGCCAAGGCTCTTGCGGCCGACAATGAGGTGTGGGGCATCGCCCGCTTCACCAACGCCGCCGCCCGCGAGGAACTGGAAAAAGCGGGCGTCCGCTGCGAAACGGTCAACCTGGCCGCCGGCGAGTTCGATTTTTTGCCAACCGATTTCGACTACGTGCTCAATCTGGCGGTTGCCAAGAGCGGCGACTGGGACAAAGATCTGGGCGCCAACGCGGAGTCGGTCGGCCTGCTGATGGCGCACTGCCGCACCGCGAAAGCGTTCCTGCACTGCTCGTCGGCTGCCGTCTACGACCCACCGGACGACGAGCCGCGCACCGAGCGCGCTGCTCTGGGCGACAACCACAAGCCGTTGTTTCCGACGTATTCGATCTCCAAAATTGCCGGCGAAGTCGTGGCCCGGACCATGGCGCGCGTTCTGCAGATTCCGACGGTCATCGCCCGGCTGAACGTTCCTTACGGCGACAACGGCGGATGGCCGTTCTACCACATGGAGATGATGCTGGCCGGAATCCCGATCCCGGTGCCCGCCGGAGACCCGGCCAGCTACAACCCCATTCACGAACACGACATCATTGCGACAATTCCCAAGCTGCTCGAGGCCGCGTCGGTGCCGGCGATCACGGTCAACTGGTGCGGCGACCAGACCGTCAGCTTGCAGGATTGGTGTCGCTACCTCGGTTCGCTGATCGGCAAGGACCCCGTGTTCGAGGTCAGCCCACAAGCGTTGCGTGGCAACCCCACCGATGTGTCACGCCTGCACGAACTGGTCGGCGCCAGCACCGTGGACTGGCAGGACGGACTTCGCCGCATGGCGGCGAAGTTCCATCCCGACCTGGTCGGCTAATCCTGTTTGGCGATCAGCTTTTTCAGCGCTTCGCGATCGGGCGCCAGCAACTCGTCGATGCGGGCCTGGTTGACATCGGCGACGATGATCTCCCCGACTTCCTGGTAGACGTTGCTGAAGATGCCGTGGGACTTCATCTTCTCGGTTTGGTAGATGTTGTCCTCGGTCGGTGTCACGTAGTACACGATCTCGGGCTTGAACCGGTGGATCAGCCACAGGTGGATGACATCCATCAGCCGCTTCTGGCGCATCTTCTCGGCGAACGTGTTCTGGTCGCGGACCGTGAGGATGTTGCGTCCGTGCCGGTCCTTGATCGGGTCGACGACAACATTGGCCACCGGTTCGTCTGCGTCGTTGCCGTAGATGCCCAGGTCAAGGACATCAGAGCCGGCGCGCCGGGGGCGTAGCCGCACCGATAGCGTCTCGCCGATCTGGTAATGGTCGCCCCACAGCGCCAGCCACTCCTCCAGCAGCTTCTTCGGCACCTCGGTCTGCACCAGGTGCTGATGCTGGGTGGATCCCTCACCCATCGACTTGGTGGTCGCCGTGCGACCGGACGAGGCGGCCAGCGCGGCGTCGCTGCGGGGACCGCCGACCAGTGTTTGCGGTGTGCGGTAGGGCGATTCGACCAGCCGCATCTTTCGCTGCAGGCGAGCTAGCGCGAGCATGCCCTCTTGGCGCAACGACGTGGCGAACTCTTCAGAAGCCACCCCGTCGATCTGGTGGCCGCCGTAGGTGATGAAGTTGAAGACGAAGCCCATCTTGCCGAGTTCTGCAGGGAAAGCTCGCATCTCGTCGTCGGTCATACCGGTGGTGTCCCAGTTGAACGACGGCGAGAGGTTATACGCCAGCATCTGGTCGGGGTACACGGCATGGATCGCGTCTGCGAATTCGCGGGCGTCAACCAGGTCCGCCGTCTTGGTCTCCATCCAGAGCAGGTCGGCAAATGGGGCCGCCGCAAGCGATTTGGCGATCGCATACGGAATGCCGCCGCGAATCTGGTAGTAGCCCTCCGGTGTTTTGGCCAACTCGCAGTCCCACGCGACGTTGACACCCAACTCCTTGGCCTTCTGCTGGGCGGTGTAGAGCGGCGCGCGCTGGGCGAACTTACGCCACTCATCGGCGCTCATCTCCTTGGAATCGCCTTCGCTCTCCGAGAATTCGAGCAGTTCTGCGACCGCCTCGCCGTAGGTCAGCAATCCGGCGTCGAGTTGCCACGCGTCGACGAACTTCGACTCGATCTCATCGAACACGGCGTCGACAGATTCCTGCGCGTGGTCGGGCGACGCGGCCGCCTTCGTGATGAGCTCCACGATGCCATTGCGTTCCAGCCACGAGTCGGCGGCGGCGTATTCGCCTTCGGGAAGCGCGTAGAGCAGGTGGCCGTTGAGTTCTTTGAACCCGGACTCGTAGAAGCGGCGGACCATCGCCAGGAAACAGGACTTGTACGACGGGATCTTCAGGTTCGTGGTGCCCAGCAGGAACGGCTGGTCGCGCTCGTCGGCGCGGCTGTCGAGCAGGTTGGCCGCCTCGGCGTCGGTGCGGGCCACGATGATGCCGGGCACCCGCATGATGTCGAGCTGGAAGCGGGCAGTGTTGAGGCGCTTGATCTGCTCATCCGACGGCACTAGAACCTTGCCGCCCTGGTGCCCACACTTCTTGGTTCCGGGCCGCTGGTCTTCGATGTGATATCCGGGCACACCGGCCTCGACGAATCGTTTGACCAGGTTGCGCACATGCGGGTCGCCGCCGTGGCCGGTATCGGCGTCGGCGATGATAAACGGCCGGTAGTCGACCGCGGGCGTCCTCTTCCGCTGTTCCTCGCTCATCCGCAGGCGCAGATACTGCTGGTTGCGGTCGGCGGTCAGCAGCGCGCGGACCAAGCCGGCAGCTTCGTCGGGCACCTGCGACAGCGGGTAGCTGGCCAGGTCGGGGCCGGGGTCCTCGCTGATAGAACCCTTTGCCGAGGTGGCCCAGCCGCCGAGGTAGATGCCTTCGATGCCCATCCGCTTCATGGCCACGGCCTGCCCGGGCGAATACGGGCCGAAGGTGGTGATGCTCTTTTTTTGGGTAAACAGTTCGCGCAGCCGCGGATAGAAGGCCTCGGCGGCCTCCCGCGCGACGATGTAGTCCGACGGAATGGTGCCGCGCTGCTCGACGACTTGGCGCGCGGAGTAGAGGCGGGTGATTCCGTCGAAGCGAGGGCTGTCGAAATAAGCCTGGGTTGCGGCTACGTCGCTGTCGAACGTCCGCTGCGACTCCTGCGCGGACGGGGTCTGCGCCGCTGTATCCGCTTCGATGGTGCTCATGTTTTCTCCGCTCTGTGATTCGACGTCGTCCCGATTGAGCCCGTTGGTGAGAGTCTATGGCGGTCGTACACCGCGACGTTTCAAAATCGAATCTCTGTTGCGCTCGGCAGCAGCCGGCACACCGCCGACGAGGTGCGGCTGAACTACAGGGTTCATCCGTGCTGCACCGGAAAAATGTCGGCACAGTCAAATTTGACCGACATCGGACAGCCCGCTCCGATAGGCTCACCTCGCGCGGCAACGTGGCCGCACGTGAGGGGAGTGCAATGAGGTCTTCGCGGATGGCGGCCACGCCGCATTCCCTGACTGCGGCGTTGCCGCCGAGTCGCACCGTGCAGGTTCGCTCGGCAGACGGAACGCGGCTGCACACTGAGGTATTCGGTCCCGAAGGCGGCTATCCGATCGTTCTCGCGCACGGCATCACCTGCGCGATTCGGGCGTGGGCCTACCAGATCGCGGACCTGGCCAACGATTACCGGGTGATCGCGTTCGACCATCGAGGTCATGGTCGGAGCGGGCTTCCGCGCCGCGGCAACTACAGCCTCAGCCACCTGGCCGCCGACGTCGACGCGGTGCTCGATGCCACATTGGCGCCGGGGGAGCGCGCCGTTCTCGCCGGACATTCCATGGGCGGCATGGCAATTGCCGCCTGGTCAGACCACTACCGGCACAAAGTTGCGGCCCGGGCGGACGCGGTCGCGCTGATCAACACCACGACCGGTGACTTGCTGCGTGAGGTGCGACTGCTGCCGGTGCCGCCGCCGTTTGCTGCGGCGCGGATTTTGGGCGGGCGCGCGCTGATCAGCATTTTCGGTTCGCTCACGGTTCCCCCCGGCGTGCAGCGGGCCAGTCGGGAGATGGTGTCGATGCTCGCGGTCGGTGCCGACGCAGACCGCGCGGTCGCATCGCTGATCTTCGAATTGTTCAGGGCCACGTCGCCGGCCGGCCGGGGTGGCTGCGGCAAGGCGCTTGTGGAGGCGATGGGGCGCCGCCACATCGACCTGACCGGTTTGACCGTGCCGACGCTGGTCATCGGTAGTCAACGCGACCGGTTGACACCGCTGGTTCAGTCTCGCCGGATCGCCGCCGCGGCACCGGACCTGGTGGGCCTGGTCGAGTTGCCTGGTGGCCACTGCTCGATGCTGGAACGGCCGCTCGAGGTCAACCGGGAACTGCGCGGGCTGGCCGACTCAATGCGGCTGCGGCGCGCCCAGTAGGTCACGCGCCCGGTAGGCAATGTGCCCGGTAGGCAATGTGCTCAGAGGCGGGCAGCAACCTCGGCGGCGGCTCGCCGGCCAGAACGCACCGCTCCATCGAGGAAGCCGGTCCATTCGTCGGCGGTCTCGGTGCCGGCCCAGTGGATGGGTCCGACCGGGCGCCGCAGCATCGGTCCGAAGCGTGTCCACGAACCTGGCGGTACTGCGGCCGTCGGGCCGCCAGGTGCGAATTCTTCAGCACCCCAACGGTGTTCGACATAGTCGATCGGCGTGCGGGCCTCGTCTCCGAAGATCGCCGCGAAGCACTCCAGCGCGTGCTCGCGTCGTCGGTCGCTCGGCAGCGCATCGAAGCTGCGGGAGTCGACGAAACCCAGCAGAATCCCGGGACCGTCGGGTGCGGGGCTGACGTCGAAAGTGATGAACACCGGGCCGGTGTCGGACAGCGATTCGCCGGAAAAGCCCTTCGCGCGCCAGAACGGGGAGGGGTAGGCGGCGTAGGCCTTGCTGAGCCGGCCCAGCGGCCAATGCGTCGGTAACTGTCGGTGCTCGGCGGGCAGTGCCGGTTGGAATTCGATGACGTTCCAATGCTCGGGCGGAACGGCGACGATGACGAACTTCGCATCAGCGCAGCCTTTTTCGCTGGTCACTGCCACCCCGTCGGCGTGGCAGTCGATGCGTTGTACAGCAGCGTGCAGCACGACGCGATTACCGAGTTCGGCCGCCGCGGCGTCGGCGATGTGCTGGGTGCCGGCCGGGAACCGGTCCTGCTGGGCGCCATTTTCGACGTCGAGCATCCGGTCCAGGCCACCGGCGGCCCGGGCGTAGCGGGCCGCGTGCAGCATCGACACGTCGTCGGGCTCGCAGCCCCATGTCACCCGCGCCATGATCGCCAGCAGGTCACGCGTGGTGGCACCGGCCCGCACCGACCGCAACCACTGACCCAACGACTGGCTGTCCAACGTGGCGGCGCGCCGGGCGCTCCACGGCTCGGCCAGCGACACGCTCTTCGAGATGCGTTCGAATTGCCAACGCACGCGGCCGAGATCGAGGAGGCCGGCCAGCGACAACCGCGGGATGGTGCCGCGATAGGACCGCACCGCGCCGCGCCACCGGATCAGGTTCGCGCCGTTGTGGTACGTCGGAACGGTCGCAATGCCCAGGTCTGCGGCCAATTCGAGCACGGCGTCTTGGGTGGGCCCCACAAAAGTGCCGCCCATGTCCACCGGGATCCCGGCGATCTGACCGGTGTAGGACCGCCCGCCGACGCGGCCGCGGCCCTCCAGCACCAGCACCTTGTGGCCGAGTCGGGCCAGTTCGCGGGCGGCGGTGAGCCCGGCAAAACCGGCGCCCACGACGACGACGTCTGCGGTCCAGGTGACATCGGGCATGCCCTTCAGTCAACCCCATCGTTGCTGCGTAATGTCAGGCCTGGTGAAAGTCTTCGCAGCTTTATACGGCCTGGCCGACGCGGCAGAGCGCGCACGGGAGCTTCGCGACGCCGGTGCCGCGGGCGTCGCCACCTTCGAAGGCCCGCATGACGTCTTCGCGCCGTTGACGCTGGCCGCGACTGTGTCGGGCCTGAACTTGATGACCAACGTGGCGATTGCGTTTCCGCGCAACCCGATCCACCTGGCCCACCAGGCCAACGACCATCAGTTGCTGAGCTCCGGCCGGTTCACACTCGGGCTGGGCACGCAGATCCGCGCGCAGATCGAGAAGCGGTTCGGGGCCGAATTCGACCAACCGGTGGCCCGGATGACCGAACTCATCGCGGCGCTGCGGGCGATCTTCGCGGCGTGGAACTCCGGGCAGCGGTTGGACTTCCGCGGCGACTATTACCGCCACACTCTGATGACGCCGACCTTCAATCCCGGGCCGAACCCTTTCGGCCCGCCACCGATCTACGTCGGCGCACTCGGTCCGCGATTGACCCGGGCGGTAGCGCAGCACGCCGACGGCCTGTTGGTGATGCCGTTCGGCTCCAAGCGATTCCTGCATGAACACACCATGCCTGTCGTGCGTGACGCGCTGGCAGCGTCGCACCGGCAGGCCGCCGACCTGACCGTGCTGCCCGAGATCATCGTCTCGTCTGGTGACACCGACGCCGAAATCGAAGCAGCGCACGCGCGGACGCGGGCGCTGCTGGGGTTCTACGGATCGACGCCGGCGTATCGGCCGGTGCTGGCCGCCCACGGCTGGCAGGATTTGCAGCCCGAACTGAACACGCTGTCCAAGCAGGGCCGGTGGACGGAGATGGGCGGTCTCATCGACGACGAGATGCTGCACACCATCGCCGCCTGCGGTACACCCGCCGACGTCGCCCGGCACATCCGGGACCGCGTCAAGGGGGTCTCCGACACCGTCTGCCTCTACCAGGCGGCACCGATAGGGTTGCAGACCCTGTCGGCGATCATCGACGAATTACGTTAAGGCGCAACCGTCAACCAGTCTTTGAATCCTGACGGGTCGTGCCGCCCGAGCGCGCCGTGTTCGTAGAGGCCCCAGCCCTCGACCGGTTCGCCGTCGCCGTCGCGGCACACGGCGCGCCCGACATGGTCGATGACGCCGAAGCCTGACCGACCGATGATCGCCGGGTCGGTCATGTCATAGGTCAGCCGTTCGGTGAACTTCTCGCCTTTCCAGATGCCATGCAGCCAATCGGAGTCGCCGCCGTATCCGCCGCCGACGTGAATCGGCACCGGCAGTTTGGACTCGACGTCGAAATGAACCGGCGTGCCGTCGGGCCTGGTCGCGTCGATCGTCGCGCCGGTCGGAATACGCGTGCCGGACCTGTAGTGAATCTTGACCCGCGGCCAGCCGAGTTGTTCGACGCGTCCGTCGCGCCAGATCCGCGTGCAGTCATTGAGCGAACGGAACCCGTCGGGCGCCTCCTGGATGATCAGCACGATCGCGAAGTCCTCGAAGGCGATTGGCACGTACAGCCACCACATGCCTTCGAACGGCGGGTCGGCGGGCCGTCCCGCCGGCTCGGGCTCGCCGATCGGCCGGATGCCCCAGGATCGGTCGCGGCTGCCGATCCAGGTGGCCGGGTCAACAGCAATCTCTTTGCCGTCCAACATGATACGGCCACTCCAGCTGCCGAGTTGGGCGAAGCGCTGCGCGTCGAGTGTGACCCGATTGCCGGAGCGCATCAGGTGCGGTTGCTCCTGGACGACGTCGAACAAGCCTTCCCAGGTGAGATCGGCTGCGATGCCTTCGGTTTCATCGAGAACGATCCGCAGCTTGTGCAGCGGATCGATGACCTCGACGCGGTAACCGTTGACGTGCTGGTTGAGCCGGTCGGAGTCGATGGCATCGGACAGGTGCACCGCGGTCTGGGTGTCGCCGCGGCGGATGAGCAGGAACGCGTCCTTCACTCCGAGGTTGGGGTAGTAGCCGATGCCGCTGATGACGAAAATGTCTCCGGTGCGGTCGTGGGCGTTGAAGTAGGAGCGATCGTAGAAGTTGCGGTCCGACGAACCCGGCCACGCGATGGGCTGGGGGACTTGGTGAACCGGGAACTCGTCGAGCGGTCCGAGTGAATGGGGCATTACTGATCCTCTCCGATGAGACGTCTCATCAGTCCGGAGTGGTAGAACAGCGACTCGACGTTGTCGGGCTTTTCGGTCTCGCCGAAGTGCACCCGTCGCGCGCCGGTGCGCATGAAGACGCAGGCCCACATCACCCCGGAGTAGACGTAAAACCAGTGCAGATCGCCGATTTCGACACCGGTGCGGCGCTGGTAGGTGGCGCGGACGTCGTCTTCGCGCATCACCCCGGGCAGGCCGTCCAAGCTCGCGAGGCCAGCGAGCTCTTGAAAAACCATGTGCGCGTATATCATCCACGCGACATCGAGCTCTCGGGGACCCAGCGTCACCATCTCCCAGTCCAGCACCGCCACCGGTTTGAAGTCGCGGTAGAGCACGTTGCCCACTCGGGCATCGCCCCACAGCAGCACGGGTTCGGCGGCGTCGGCTTGGCTGGGCCAGTTGTCCTCCAGCCAGTTGAATGTGCGCTCCAGCAAAGCTGATCGGCCGATGTCGGGCACCGCGAAGTCGTACCAGGACCGGACCCAGTTGACGTGTTTGCGCAGGGCGGTGTCGCCAGTCTGTCCATCAGCCAGGAAGCCAAAAGTACTCTCGGCATCTGGAATTGAATGTAACGATGCCAGCACCGAGACCGTCGCGTCCTGCAGTTCACGCTGGCGCTCGGCGGGGGCGTCGGCGAACCAGTTGCCGCCGAAGGTGTAGGGCATGACGTCCGGCGGCACCTCGCCGTCAACGTAGTCCATTACAAAGAACGGCGTGCCGAGTACCTCGCCCGTCTTTTCCAGCCAGCGCACTCGGGGCACGGGGACGTCGGTCAGCTCGCCGACCGTGCGGATCACCTCGTATTGGTGGTCAAGCCGATACGTCGGGAACACCTGGACATCCTCGGCGGAGGGCGCCACTCGGGCCACCAGCTTCTGGCTGACCGGCGTGCCGTCCTGATCCCAACATGCGGTCACGATGATCGTCTCCGACGACATGCCGGTGGAGTCGATACCGCTCTCCACGGTGATCTCCGGCGCAGCGCCGCCCGGGAGCACCGTCGACAACCACCGCGACATCACCGCGGGCAGCGTCGTAACGTCGCGGCTGGACCGCTGGAGCTTGTCGACCTGATCGAGGACAGGTTCGTGTGGCACGGAGCGCCTCCTTCGTGAGGCAATTACGATACGGTGGGTAGCGTTATGAAAGCAGACCCATCCGCGGTTGACAAGGCCGCGGGCGCCGGGCGGCCGCGGGACCCGCGTATCGACGCTGCGATATTGACGGCGACCGCGGATCTGCTTGTGCAAATAGGCTATTCGAATCTGACCTTGGCCGCGGTCGCGGAGCGCGCCGGCACGACGAAGACGGCGCTGTATCGCCGGTGGTCGAGCAAGGCCGAGTTGGTGCACGAGGCGGCGTTCCCGGTGGCGCCGACGGCGCTGGTGGGTCCAACCCGGGGGATGGCCGCTGAACTGCGGGCGATGATCGCGGCGGCGCGCGACGTCTTCACCACTCCGGTGGTCCGTGCCGCGCTGCCCGGTCTGATCGCCGATATGAGCGCCGACCCCGAGTTGAACGCCCGGGTGATGTCGCGGTTCGCGGGTCTGTTCACCGCAGTACGGACGCGACTGAGCGAGGCGGTCGACCGGGGTGAGGTGCATTCAGACGTCGACCCGGATCGGTTGATCGAGTTGATCGGCGGGTCGACGTTGTTGCGAATGCTGCTGAGTCCCGACGGACCGCTCGACGACTCATGGGTGGACCAGACGGCCGCAATTCTCGTGCACGGCGTCACCCGCGATGTAGGGTCGGGCCGGTGACGGGACGACTCGATGGCCGCGCCGCGATCGTCACTGGCGCCAGTCGCGGGCTCGGCCGCGAGATCGCACTGGCGCTGGCTGCCGACGGCGCAGCGGTCGCGGTGGTTGGCCGCACCGAAAACGTTTGGGACGAAAGGCTTCCCGGCACAATCGGGGAGACCGTCGCTGAGGTTGAGGCGGCCGGTGGGCGCGCGGTTGCGATCCGCGCAGACCTGCTCGACCGCGACGACATCGCCCGGCTGGTCGACCAGGCCCGAGATGCTTTGGGTCCTATCACGATTCTGATCAACAATGCTGCGTTCACGGCGCCGGGACGCCCGCCCCGACCCGGCGACGACGCACGTCCCAAAGCGGCGAAGACGACCTCGCGCGGGGTCAAGGCGGGCTTTCCGCCGGTGCTCGGCACACCGCTGGGCGCGTATCGCCGGCATTTCGAGATCGCGGTGTTCGCCGTTTACGAGCTGATCCAGCTGGTCTGCCCGGACATGATTGCCGCCGGCGTCGGATCGATCGTCAACATCAGCTCGGTGGCGTCACGGCTTCCGGGCGATGGGCCCTATCCCGATCGTGGTGCCGGGGTGTTGCCCGGTTACGGCGGGTCCAAGGCGGCGCTGGAGCACCTGACATCCTGCGCAGCCTACGATCTGGCGCCGCACAACATCGCGGTTAATGCGCTGTCGCCGTCCAAAGCGATTATGACGCCTGGTCTTTCGTACTACGCCCGCGAATTCGAGGAGGTTTCGACCGCGCAAGAATTCGCGCGTGCGGCCGCCGAGCTGTCACGGTTGAGTTCGACGGTGGTCACCGGGCGGACGATCGGGCACTTGCAGGTGTTGGACGGAAGTCTGCGCGCATTCGAGGCTTAAGCGGCCTCCTCGGGCGGGTCAGGATCGCCGCGGAGTAGCTCGTCGGGATGGTGAGCGTGATTGACTTCCGGCGGGCCGCTGCCGTCGGTCCAGCCCAGCCGGCCCTCCTTGGTGACAACCGTGCGGGCCTCGCCGCGGCTGACCATCGCATGATCCGGCCCGCACAAAAAGTAAAGCTCGTCCGCATCGGTGCGGGCCCCGCGGGCCCAGCCGTCCGGATGATGAACTTCGCAGCGATAGCCCGATTCGAGACAATTCGGGCGTGTGCAGCCGCGGTCGCGGGCGTAGCAAATAAGTCGCTGGTCGTGTGTGGCGAGGCGCTTCTGACGGCCCAGATACAGCGGCCGCTCGGTGTGGTCGTCGAATACAGCGAGGTAATGAATTGCGTCGGCGGCCATGCGGATGAGATCTCGCATCGGTAATCGCGACCCGCCACCGGTTCTCGCGGGCGCGGCATCAGCCGCATTGGTGAGTTCGGTCAGCGTCGTGGTGACGACGACAGTAACCGGGTGGCCGCGGTGCACACCGAGCCCGCCGGATTCGATCGCGGCACGGAGGCCGAGCTTGAGCGCATCGTGGCAGCGCTGTGCGGGGGTGCGGTCATCGCGTGCTTCGGAGTCTGCTTCAGGCTGGTGACGGCCTGGGCGCACCGCGGCTTCGATCGCCTCGAAGTACGCGCGGGCTTCGGGGTCGAGCAATCCGGACAGCCGCGACATCCCGTCGGGCCCTTGAGCGCCGAGGCGCACCCCACGGCGACGGGCGCGGTCCTCGTCGCTGAACAGACCGTCGGGATTGAGGTAATCGGCGATGCGCTCACCCAGCTTGGCGACGAGTCCCGCGTCGACGTTGGTTGCGTGCTTGACCAACGTGCGCTCCGCGGCCTCGACATCGACCGGTGATACGCATGCCGGCAGCACATCGATTGCGCGGCATACCGATCGAATGTGGTCGTCACCGACCTTTCCCAGCTCGACGGCGGTTGCCAAGTGCGGCAACTCGGGCCGCAGCGTCTCACCGGTCAACGAACGTCGCGGCCGGATCCGAGCGGCAAGCTTGAACCGGCGGGTGAGTTCATTGGGCGTGACCCGCAGTCGCCGCCACAACATCGATCGCATTTGCGCGATCGATGCGACCTCGTCTGGCGGCTCGGCGATCTCGGCGAAGATGCGGTACATCAAGCCGCGGTTGGTGCGCTGCTGCGTCTCCAGGCGTTCGGCTACGTCGACGCGAAACCTGTTGCCCGACAGGTCCGACGGCGTCGCGCGCAACAGGTCGTGGGCAGCGTCGATCGCATCGAGAGCGGTGTTGATCCGTTCCCGTGCCTCGTCGGCGCTGACCGCTGATCTCATGTCTTGAGGGTACGAATCGGCCCGACAAATCCGCCGAGGCCGGCGTTCGCGGGCCCCGGTCTGTGGATGAACCGCCAACTGTGGATAACTCACATGCTGGCGCGGCCGACCGAGTGCACGGCCTGGGCGATCCCGTCGGCCAGTGCCGCGATGTCGTCGCCGGCCAGCCCCGAGATGGTGATCCGCATACCCGGCGGCGTGCCGATCCGGAACCGTGCGCCCGGCGCGGCGGCCCAGCCTGCGTTCAAAAGCCTTGTGATCGACGTGGTTTCGTCGGGCACCGGCACCCACACGTTCAGTCCGGACCTGCCCTGCGAGGCCACCCCCCGATCGGCCAGCGCCGCACGTAGTAGCTCACGGTTGCGGCTGTAGACGGTCTCCGCGTCCTGCACCTTCTGGACGGCCGCCTTGTCGCGCCACAGGCTGACCGCAAGGTCCTGCAACAGGTGGCTGATCCAGCCTGGGCCCAGTCGCAGCCGGCCTTGCACCCGTTCGATCGTGCGCTGATCCCCGGCCAACAGGGCCAGGCGCAAGTCGGGGCCATAAGCCTTGGCGGCCGAGCGCACGAACGCCCAGTGCCGCGTGGTTGCGGCCAGCGGGTGTAGCGGCGCGCCGGCGATGCCGGCACAGTGGTCGTCCTCGATGAGCAATACGTCGTCGTGCGCGGCAAACAAGGTCCGCAACTCGTCGACGCGCGCCGCCGACACCGCGGCTCCGGTCGGATTCTGCGCCCGACTGGTCAGCACCATCGCGCGCACGCCGCGACGCAACACCCGCGCTACGTCGGCGGTCAGCGGACCCTCGTCGTCGACACGTATCGGCTCAGGCGCACAGCCCAGTGCGGCAAGCAGATCGAGCAGGTTGGCCCAGCCGGGGTCCTCGACTGCGACCCGGTCGCCGGGGCGCAGGTGGGCGACGAGAACGCGTTCGATGCCGTCCAGGGCTCCCGCGGTCACGGTGAGGTGCTCGGCGGCAACGCCGTCGGTGGTCAGCGCCGCGCGCCCGCACTCGGCCAGCTCAGCCGAGACCGCCGGATCGCCGTACAGCACCGGTCTGGTGGGCCGCCTGTCGAGCCAAGCGATCGGCAACAGGGCGGGATCGGGGTTGCCGGTGGACACGTCACGCACGCCCGGCGGGACCTCGACGCCGCGCAGCGAGCGGGCCGTGGTTGCCGGTCGCTCGCGCACCCGGGTGCCACGTCGGCCAGCGGTTTCGACGGTTCCCCGATCGCGCAGCCAGCGATAGGCGGCCGCCACGGTATTGGCGTTGACTCCGAGTTGAGCGGCGAGCTCGCGGATTGGCGGCAGCTCAGCGCCGGGAGCCAGGGCGCCCGACGAGATGGCCGCTTCGACATCGGACGCAATTGACTCGGCGCCGGTACCGCGGATCCTGTATTGTTCTGGCACATTAATTATTATGTGCTGGTGCAAACAAGGAGGCAACCATGACGGCAGGTCAGGCGTACGCGCCCACACCGCGTACCGTGCCCACCCGCTATCGCGAACGTGCCCGCTACGACCACGACACCGTGCACGCCATCCTCGACGAGGCGCTGATCTGTCATGTCGGCTTCGTCGGCGAGGGCGGTCCGGTGGTGTTGCCCACGATCCATGTGCGCCAGGGCGAGACGCTCTACCTGCATGGATCAACCGGCAGCCACCCGATGCTCGCTGCCGCGACCGCTCCCGGCGGCTTGCCGGTCTGTGTCACGGTGACCCTGGTAGACGGCCTGGTCCTGGCGCGCTCGTGGATGCACCATTCGCTGGAGTACCGCTCGGTGGTCGTCGTCGGGAACGCCCGCCTGGTGCGCGACGACGACGAGAGGCGGCTCGCGTTGGCGGCGGTGGTCGATCACGTCGCGTCCGGTCGAGCGGCTGACAGCAGGCCGCCCAACGACCGCGAATTGGCAGCGACCGCTGTGCTCGCCGTCGACCTGGTCGAGGTCTCCGCCAAGGTGCGCATGGGCGGGCCCGTCGACGACGATGACGACGTGAGATTGCCGCACTGGGCCGGGGTGCTGCCACTGACGCTGCGGCCGGGTACGCCGATCCCCGCTGACGGTCTCGATGCAATACCGCTGCCGGCCTACCTGGCGGATTACCGCCGGCGCTGAGTGCTTGAATCGCGGTATGCCCGACGACACGCCGCGAGTGGTGAGCGCGAGCCGCGAGATCGCCGCCGCTGCCGATCGTATCTTCGACCTGATCGCCGACCCGGCTCAGCAGCCTCGCTGGGACGGCAACGGCAATCTGTCGAATGCCGAAAGCGGACAACGTGTTCGCGCGATTGGCGACATTTTCACGATGACGCTGCTCAATGGCGCCGTCCGCCAGAATCACATCGTCGAGTTCGTCGAAGCCCGCCGGATCGCGTGGAAGCCTTCCGTGGAAGGCGAACCACCGCCGGGGCATCTGTGGCGCTGGGAGCTCGAGCCACTGGATGACGTGCGCACCCTGGTCACGCACACCTACGATTGGACCCACCTGACCGACGAGCAGCGGTTCGCGCGGGCCCGGAGCACGACGAGCGACAAGCTTCGGGCATCTGTGGACCGGCTGGCGGAGATCGCCGAGCGGCACCGAGCCGGCCAGCACTGAACTCGGCCGATCGCTGGTCGAGCACCGCTATTCCGTGCCACGATGGGCACTTGTCGAGTGGTGTGCCGATCTTGGACAAGGCGACTGGCCGCGTAGTCGCCGTGATCGTGCTGTTGATCGCCATCGCCGCGTCGCTGCGCGGATATCTCCCAGGCGTTGAGCGTGCCGCCGCGCCGCCCCCGCGGAGCGGCGCGGCGCTGGTGTACGTTGCGGCGCTGCTCAGTGTGTCGCTGGTGATCGTGGCCGTGGCGCTGATCGCCCGGCTGCGCGACCCGCGCGGGGTGGCGTCGAGCGCCAGTCCTGTGCCGAAGAGGTTTTTCGACGGCAGCGGCTGGCCGGCCTGGCGGGTGATGCTGATCGGAGCAACGGTGCTTCTGGTGTGGCTGGTCTCGGTGTGGCTGCTGTCGCAGTTCATCGGCGCGCATCAGATCGATCAGCCGCAGTCGCAGCCGCTACCGCGCCCCGCGGTGCCCGCGCCGACGAACAAGGTGCCGCGACTACCAGGGTCGCGGGTCACGGGCGCGGATCGCGACGTGCTGCATTATCTCATCGCCAGCACCGTCGCCCTGCTGGTGATGATCGTCGTGAGCGCGGTCGTCGCTTGGCGGCGACGCGTCGTCGAGTCGGGTACCACCATGGCCCCGTCTCTCGGCGAACCGGGATCGGTTGCGACGGAGGCCATCTCGCTGGTGCGGGCAGCCGGAAGCGGGCTGGCCGAAATCGAAGACCCCAATCACGAACCGCGACAGGCGATCATCGCGTGCTATGTGGCGATGGAACGCGAGCTGCGGCGCTTCCCCGGCGCCGTCCCGCAAGACTGCGACACCCCGGCAGAGGTGTTGGCTCGCGCCGTCGACCACCATGCTTTACATACCGACAACGCGGCCGAACTGGTGAACCTGTTCGAGGAGGCGCGATTCAGCCCGCACCTGATGACCGAGCAGCATCGCCGCCGCGCGACCGACGTGCTACAGCTGGTTCTCGCCGATATGCGTACCTCGACATGAAAAGGCTTATTGCACTGGGTTTCTCTGTCGTGCTGTGCGCTGAGGTCGCCGCGCTGTCGCTGCACGATCGCCGGTTGGTGTTCTGGGTCACTGGCGCCGCAGTGCTTTTCGCGCTGGTCAATGTGCGTCAGGTTCTAGGGCGTGACATCAAGGCGCCGCCGCCGGAGATCCCGAATGCGCTCGAGGAAACGCTACGTAGCTGGCTGTCCCGAACGCAGACATTGATTCACCGGTCGGAATCGACGCGTGCCGACTGGGATAGGCACCTGCGTCCGATGCTCGCGCGGCGGTTCACGATCGCAACCGGCCAAAAGCAGGCCAAGGATCCGGCTGCATTCGAAGCCTCCGGGACAACGCTTTTGGGGCCTGAGCTGTGGGCGTGGGTGAACCCCGACAATATCTCGCGCACCGGCCTGAGCGAACCGGGGCCGGGCCGCGCGACACTGGAAAAAATCCTCGAACGGCTTGAGCAGGTATGACGGGGGACGCGGTGGACATGACCTCGGCTGTCACGACAACGGCTCAGGCAACTGCGGTGCTCGACGAGATCGAACGCGTTGTGGTGGGCAAGCGCGCCGCGCTCACGCTCATTCTGACCACGGTGCTGGCACGCGGACATGTGCTGATCGAAGATCTTCCCGGCCTTGGCAAAACGTTGATCGCCCGGTCGTTCGCCGCCGCCCTCGGGCTGGATTTCACCCGGGTCCAGTTCACCCCCGATCTGCTCCCGGCCGATCTGCTCGGCTCGACGATCTACGATATGCGTTCGAGCCGATTCGATTTCCGGCCCGGTCCGATCTTCACGAATCTGCTGTTGGCCGATGAAATCAACCGCACGCCGCCCAAGACCCAGGCGGCCTTGCTGGAGGCGATGGCCGAGGGCCAGGTCAGCATCGACGGGGTCACGCATCCGTTGCCCGCGCCGTTCATCGTCTTGGCCACCGACAACCCGATCGAGTACGAGGGCACCTATCCGCTGCCCGAGGCGCAGCTGGACCGGTTCGCGGTGCGGCTCGAACTGCGTTACCTCTCCGAGCGCGACGAGGTGTCGATGCTGCGCCGTCGGCTAGACCGGGGATCGGCCGAGCCCACGGTCAATCAAGTTGTGAACCAACGTGATCTGCTGGCGATGCGCGAGTCCGTCGAAGCAGTCAGCGTGCACGAAGACGTGTTGAACTACGTGGTGTCGTTGGCCGCCGCGACCCGGCATCACCCGCAAGTGGCGGTCGGGGCGAGCCCGCGTGCCGAACTCGACCTGGTGCAGCTTGCGCGGGCTCATGCGTTGCTGCTCGGCCGCGACTACGTGATTCCCGAGGACATCAAAGCGCTCGCTCCGGCGGCGGTGGCGCATCGGATCACGCTGCGGCCGGAGATGTGGGTACGAAAGATCCACGGCTCGGACATCGTCGAGGAATTGCTGCGACGATTGCCGGTGCCACGAACCCACGGCGATGTTTGAGCCGCGGGAAGTTCAGTTGCGTTGGCGCGCATCAGCGTTGACGCGTGCAATCGCGACGTGTGTGGCGCTGGCGCTGGCCCTGGGGCTGATCAGATCGTGCTGGCAACTGGTCGCGTTCGCGGCGCCGCTGCTCGGCGTGCTGTGTTCGGTGAGCTGGCAGCGGCCGCTGCCAAAGGTCATGGTGCATGCCGACCCCGGCTCACAACGCTGCTTCGAAGGTGAGCAGGCGCACCTGACTCTTTGGGCCAGCACTGAAACAAGCGGTACTGCAATCGAACTCACGGCTTCAGCGGTGGGGGGTATGCAGCTGGACGTCGCGCCCGGCGTGCCGTTGACGGTCACCGCCAGCGCCGAGCGTTGGGGCCGCTATCCGGTGCGGGCCTCGGTCGAGGTTGTCGCGCACGGCGGGCTTCTGCTGGCCGCGGGCGAGGTGGACGCGGCTGAGGTGACGGTCTTTCCGATGACGCCGCCGCAATCGACGACGCTTCCGCCGACCGAGCTGCTCGATCGGCTCGGGACGCATCTGACGCGGCACATCGGCCGCGGCGTCGAGTACGCCGACATCCGCACCTACGTGCCGGGCGATCAGCTGCGTACGGTCAACTGGCCGGTCAGTGCCCGTCGCGGCCGCCTGCATGTGACCCAGCGGTTGACCGACCGCTCCGCGGACGTCGTCGCGCTGATCGACGGCTATCTCCAGCCTGCCGGCCCGGCCACCGAGGCCACCGAGCGGATCGCGCGGGGAGCCGCTCAGGTGGTGCAGACTGCGCTGCGCAACGGCGACCGGGCTGGCATCGTCGCACTCGGCGGGCGCAGGCCCCGTTGGCTCGGCGCCGACATCGGGCAGCGCCAGTTCTATCGGGTGCTCGACGCCGTGCTCGGTGCGGGTGATGAATTCGAAAGTACTACCGGAACCTTGGCGCCGCGGGCGGCAGTTCCGTCCGGCGCGATCGTGATCGGATTCTCCACGCTGCTCGACACCGAGTTCGCGTTGGCGCTGATCGACTTGCGCCGACGTGGTCATGTCGTGGTGGCGGTCGATGTTCTACGCGGCGCTCCGTTCCGCGCGGCCCAAGATCCGCTGGTCGATCGAATGTGGGCGCTGCAGCGGACGGCGATGTATCGCGACATGGCCATCGTGGGTGTCGACGTGGTTGCCTGGCAGCCCGATCGGACCCTTGATCAGTCGATGCACGCCGTGCCCGATCATCGCCGGCGGCGGACGGGACGCCGGTCATGAGGAGTGCCGCGCAGCTGCTCTCGACCGCGTGCGGGCTGCTGATGGTGGCTGCCGTCGGTGTCGGAACACAGGGTCTGGCCCGGGTCGCCGCGGCGGCTGCGCTCGTCGCTGTGGTGGCCGCGGTCGTGCTGCGGCCGATTGCCACGCTCGCGGTGCTGTTGACCGTGCTGGTGATCGCGCTCTCCGGTCCGACGGCCGTGGGTTCCGCGGTGGCGGGCTTGTCGGCAGCCAGCTACCTGATGCTGCGACATGCCGCCGCGAGCGGCGTCGGACTTGAATCGGTAAGTTTCGCGTCGCTGGTTTCCGCTTTGGCCTTCACGCTCGCGGGCCTGGTGGCTACGGCCTTTCCACTGCGACTGCCGTGGTTGCCGTTGCTCGCGCCGCTGGCGGTTTTTGCGATCTATCTGCTGGTCACCTGGCCTTTTCTGGGTGACGAGGAAAACTGACGACATTGGTCGGTGGATGCTCGTAGAACGCCGTTTTTCCTTCGGGTTCCCCAGCCGTTGGTCAACGCGCAACCTTGACCCGTGGTCAGTTCGGGGCAACAATATGCGGATGCCTCGAGAAGAGTCGGCGCTGATTTCCGACGTCGAACGTCGGCTCGCCGAAAAATACTCGGCGCTTCCGATGGACCACGTGGCCGCCGTGGTGCGGCATGCCTACTCGCAGTTGCAGAGCAGCCGGGTGAAGGGTTTCATTCCGCTGCTGGTGCAGCGGCGTGCGGACGAAGAACTCGGGAAGCTGAGCGCCCTGCGTCCTGACTTGGCTGCGGTGGCACTGGACGACTTGACCACCGCGTCCGTCTGAGCGCGCACGCCGCCAACGGCCACGGGTGGCCGCTCCGGGATTCAGGTTTTGCCCTAACGCCTTAACTATTTCTGTACCGTCGGCCGGTGACACGGGGATGTCGGCGAGGGGGTAATCGGTGGTCAAGCTGGGCGAGCGGGCCGTCGTCTGCGGTGCGGGAATGGGCGGGTTGCTCGCGGCGCGGGTGCTCAGCGACTTCTACGGCACGGTGACGGTCGTCGAGCGGGACACGCTGCCCGACGGCGCCGATCAGCGACGCGGAGTACCCCAAGGCCGCCACTTCCACGTGCTGTGGAGTCGCGGTGCCCAAGAACTGGCAGCGCTGTTTCCCGGGATCCACGACGATCTGGTCGGGGCCGGCGCTGCGGTCTGCGACGACGGCGATCTGTCCCGGGTGTGCATCCGGGTGGCCGGCCATGAGCTGAGCCGGGAGGGAAAATTCAGCGACCCGTCGGCAGTCAAGCTGCACCTGCTGAGCCGCCCGCTGCTGGAGTCGCACGTCAGGCGGCGGGTCATGGCGATCGACAACGTGGAAATTCTCGACGGACACGACGTCGTCGAACCGGTCGCGCCAACCCCGCAGCGCGTGACCGGCGCCAAGATCGTCGACCGCGACACTGACGTGCGGCGAACCCTGGACGCTGATCTGGTGGTCGACGCCATGGGACGCGGTGCGCGCACGCCGGCATTCCTGGACGGCCTGGGCTACGGGAGACCAGTCGCCGAACGCTCGACTACCAATGCGAACTACACCAGCCTGCTGATGCGGATTCCAGCCGGAATCATCAAAGAACGGATGACATTCGTCGTTCCGGAGCCGAAAAAGGCCACTGGCGGGGCCTTTTCGGTCTACGAACACGACACCTGGATTTTCACCCTGACCAGAGTGGCGGACAACGAACCACCGGGCGACCTGACCGGGATGATCCGGATGGCCACGCAGTTCGCGCCGCCGGGGCTGCTGCGGGCGCTCAAGCGCGGTGAGCCGATCAGCGAGATCTCGATGTTCCGCTACCCGGGCGCGATCTGGCGGCGCTACGACAGGATGGCCCGGTTCCCCGCTGGATTACTGGTTTTCGGCGACGCGATCTGCAGCACCAACCCCATCTACGGCCAGGGCATGACGGTGGCAGCACTGGAAGCGACGGGGTTGCAGGCGTGTCTGGCCGAAGCGAACGGTGATCTCGCGCGGCGGTTCTTCGTGGCGGCCGCCGAGCAGATCGGCCCGATGTGGGCGTCCAACCAGTTCAATGACCGCTACATGGACGCCGGCGACCCGGACCATTCGGCGTCCAAGGAGCTACTGGACTTCCGTGAAGCCGTGCTGGCTGCGGCAGAGACCAGCCCGGCCCTGAGCGAAAAGCTCTACCGGTCAATGAATTTGGTCGATCCGCCGACGGATTACAGCCCGCTGCTCGGGTGAGGACTCTGGGGGGAGGGCGCCCTCGCGTTTTCTGTGCGGCCGCCTCAGTCAGACGACGCGGCAGGTTTGGTGGCGCGGACGATCGCGCCGTGCATTCCTTGAGCGACTTCGTGGGTGAACGTGACGGTAGCATCGGTGAATCCGACTGCGGCCAGCCCGTCGAGGTATTCCTGACGAGACAGCGCTCCGGCGATGCAGCCGACGTAGGAGCCGCGTTCGGCGCGCTCGGCTGCGGTCAGGTGGTCTTCGGCGACGACGTCGGAGATTCCGATCCGGCCGCCGGGGACCAGGACGCGGAACATCTCGGCGAGCACGGCCGGTTTGTCGGCCGACAGGTTGATCACACAGTTGGAGATCACCACGTCGACGGCGGCGTCGGGCAGCGGGATGTCCTCGATGGTGCCCTTGCGGAACTCGACGTTGGTGGCACCGGCCTTGGCTTTGTTCTCCTGCGCCAGGGCGAGCATTTCGTCGGTCATGTCGACGCCATAGGCATATCCCTGGGGGCCGACCCGGCGTGCTGACAACAGCACGTCGATGCCGCCACCGGAGCCCAGATCCAGCACCCGCTCGCCGGGGTGCAGGTCAGCGACGGCGGTCGGGTTGCCACAGCCCAGGCTGGCCGCCAGCGCTTCGGCGGGAATCGCGGAGTGCTCGTCGTCGCCGTAGAGGCCGGCGCCGAAGATCGTTCCGACGTCTACCGAATCGCTTGACCCGCAGCAGCTCGCCGCCGTCAGCACGTCGCTGTTGGTGTCACCGCTACGTACGGCGGTGGCGGCGGCACCGTAGCTCGCCCGGACCTGATCGCGCAGCTCATTGTGTTCGGCGGTCATTCCACCCACTCCTTCCATCGACTAGTCTCTATAGGTTCAGTGTTACACGAACCATCGATGCCCGTCAATGTGTGTGTCATGCTGAGGTCATGCCCCCACGATAGCGTCCGCAACCGAACGTGATGAATAGCCGCTGGTGGCCGGCCTCGCCGCGTGCTGCAGCCCGATCACCGACGACGTGCTGGACGCGGTGGCCGCCGAGCCGCCGGCCGGGCGTACTCAAGGCGCTGGCCGAACCGGCCCGGCTGCGGCTGGTGTCGCTGATTGCAGGCTGGACTGTCCCAGCCCGCGGTGTCGCATCAGCTCAAGATCCTGCTCGAGGCGGGCCTGCGCGAACGAACGCAACGCGGAAAATGGTCGTACTACCGGTTGGTGCCCGCTGCCCTGGATGCACTGGGCGGGGTGCTTCATGTCAGGAACTGCGCGGCCTGCCGGGCGAGATCGAGCAGTGGCTGCGGGAAGATACCCAAACCGATGGTGATTGCCGCGCACACCGCGATCGCTGCCTTGCTCCAAAAGCTGGGCATTACGACGTGCACCGGTTCAGCGGGCGGTTCGGTGAAGAACATCAGCACGATCACTCGCACATAGAAGTACGCGGCGACCGCGCTGCCGATGACACCGACGATGACCAACGGCACCGCGCCGCCCTCGGCCGCCGCCGAGAACACCGCGAATTTGCTGATGAAACCGCTGGTCAGGGGGATACCGGCGAATGCTAGTAGGAACATCGAAAAGAGTAGGCCGACAACGGGATAACGCTGGCCGAGTCCAGCCCAGTGGGCGGTGATGGCGTCCTCTTCACCGTGCGCGTCGCGAATCAGGCCGACTACCCCGAACGCGCCGACGGTACTGAAGCTGTAGGCGACGAGGTAGAACATCGTGCCGGCCAGACCCGCCGGGTTGTCGGCTATCACGCCGGTGAGGAGGAAGCCCACGTGCGCGATCGAGGAATACGCCAGCATCCGCTTCACATCTGTTTGTGTGACGGCGGTGACCGTGCCGACCGCGATGGTCAGAATCGCGATGGCCCACAGCACCGGGCGCCAGTGGTCGTGCAAGGGCGGCAGTGCAACGTAGACGACCCGCAGTAGCGCACCAAATGCCGCGACTTTGGTTGCGGCGGCCATGAACCCGGTAATCGGGGTTGGTGCGCCCTGGTAGACGTCGGGGATCCAGGAATGGAATGGAACCGCGCCCACCTTGAACAGCAGACCGACAGACAGCAACGCGACGCCCGTCAACGCCATCGAGTGGTGGTGTTCTGCTGCCAGGGCTTTTGCAATGCCGGGCAGCGTCAGGGTGTCGGTGGCGCCGTATAACAGTGCCACGCCGTACAGGAAGAAGGCCGACGAAAATGCGCCCAACAGAAAGTATTTGACCGCTGCTTCCTGAGACAGCAGGCGGCGGTGCCGCGCCAGCCCGCACAGCAGGTAGAGCGGGAGTGACAGTACCTCGAGCGCGACGAACATGGTCAGCAAGTCGTTCGCGGCCGGGAAGACCAGCATGCCGCCGACCGCCAGCATCGTCAGCGGAAAGACCTCGGTCTGGCTCGCGCCGGCCCGCTGCGCCTCATGCTCGGCTGCACTTCCTGGAACCGCTGACGCCTGCGGCGTAAAGGCTTCCAACCCTGCGGGCAACCGGACCGGCACCTGCGCGGTAGCCGTTGCGGCGCCTGGCCCGGCGCCCGGGTGATCGCCCTTATGGCGCTCGGCGAAGAAAAAAACGGCGAGCACCGCGACAAGCAAGATGGCGCCCTGCAACAGCAGGGTTGGCCCGTCGATCGCCAGCGCGTGCAGTACCGCGTAGCGGCCGGGGGGATCGAGTTGGCGCGCAACGACGATGACCGCGGCGACCGCTGCGATCAGGCCGCCGAGCGCGAGCAGGACCTGGGCGCCGTAGCGGGCCCGCCGAGGTAGAAACGCCTCCACCAGAACGCCGGCCACCGCGACGCCGAAGACGATGAAAATCGGTGAGAGAAGCCCGTATTCGACGCTGGGAGTCGGCATTGAGGCAGCAGTCAGAAGTGACGTCATCGGTGCGGTCCTTCCGCCATTCCAGGTACCTGCGTACTGCCTGGGCGCACGATCTGCGCGGGGTCGTGGGCGCCGATGGTCGCCATGGTGTTCCCGACCGCCGGGTTGATGATGTCGAGCACCGGCTTGGGGTAGATCCCCAGGACCAGCAGCAGCGCGATCAGCGGTGCGACGACCAGGATTTCGCGCGGCACCAGATCGCGGATTCGTTCGTTGCCCGGCGTGACCGGGCCGGTCATCACTCGCTGGTAGAGCCACAGGATGTAAATCGATGAGAGCACCAACGCGGTCACGCCAACCGCTGCTGCCAGCCAGTAGCGGTTGTACGCGCCCAGCAGCACCAGGAATTCGCTGACGAACGGCGCCAGTCCGGGAAGTGACACCGTGGCCAACCCCGCCACCAGGAACGTGCCGGCAAGGACGGGCGCCACCTTCTGAATCCCGCCGTAGGCGGCGATGGAGCGGGTACCGCGGCGCGAGATCAGGAAGCCGGCGATCAGGAACACCGCCGCTGTGGAGATCCCGTGGTTGAGCATGTACAGCGTCGCACCGCTCTGGCCCTGCGTCGTCATGACGAAGATGCCCACGATGATGAAGCCGAAGTGTGAGATCGACGTGTAGGCGATCAGCCGCATGATGTCGGTCTGGCCGATCGCGACGATGGCGCCGTAGATGACGCCGATAACCGCGAGGGTGACGATGGCGGGCCGGAAATACGTTGACGCGTCGGGGAACAACTGCAGGCAGTAGCGCAGCATGCCGAAGGTGCCGACCTTGTCCATCACGGCGGTGATCAGCACCGCGGTCGCCGGTGTCGATTCCACTGCGGCGTCGGGCAGCCAGCGATGGAACGGCCACAGCGGCGCCTTGATGGCGAACGCGAACATGAATCCCAGGAACAGCGCCTTGAGCACACCCGCCGAGGCGTTCAGCGAACCCGTGCTCACGGCGGCGACGATCTGACGGAAATCGAATGTGCCCGAACCATGTTCGGCGGTCACCACGTACAGGCCGATCACCGCGGCCAGCATGATCAGACCGCCGAACAGGTTGTACAGCAAGAACTTCACCGCGGCCCGCGACCGGTGGGCGCCCCCGCCGAATCCCCCGATGAGGAAGTACATCGGGATAAGCATCGCCTCGAAGAACACGTAGAACAGCAGTACGTCCAGCGAGATCACTGAGATGAGAACCATCGATTCGATGGTCAGCGTCAGTGCCACGTAGGCCTGCGTGCCGCGGGATCGCCCGGCACCATCAGCATCGGCTCCGTCGTTCCAACCGGCCACCAGCAGGAACGGCACCAGGATGGTGGTCACCAGCACCAGCACAGCGCGATGCCGTCGACGCCGATGGTGTAGCCCGCGCCGAAGTCCGGTATCCACGGATGAGATTCGGTGAACTGGTACGTCGGCCCGCCGGCCTTGAAAGCCACCGCGAGCGCGATCGAGACCGCCAGCACCGCAACCGACACGGCGACACCGAGCCACTTGGCCAACTGCCGTCCAGTCGGCGGCAGCAGAATGATCACGACGGCCCCGACCAGCGGCAGCAGCCACAGGATGGAAAGCCAAGGGGCGTTAGTCATCTGCGCCGCTTCTCCTCATCGCTTCGCTCTGCATCGTCG
>NZ_JBYCLD010000079.1:0-2993 GCF_057473725.1 Mycobacterium sp. TH-M11
CAAAAACACCCACAGCCACACCGAATGGATCCCACCCCCACACCTCGACCGAGGCCAACCCCGCACCAACACCTACTGGCACCCCGAAAAACTCCTCCGCAAGGACGACGACGACGAAGACGAGGCGTCGTGACCGTCAGGCCCGATCGTCCTCGGCGTCCACGACGTCGTCGTGCGGATTCAGTAACCGGCAGACAGCGGTGCCGGCGGGCTGGCCCGATGCCGGCCGGGCGATTCGCGCTATTCGCCGGTGAACGTCGGCGGTCGCTTTGCGAAGGTCGCTGCGATCCCCTCGGAAAGGTCCTTCGAGGGCAGGAACGCTGCGTTCCATGCAGCGACGTATCGCAGGCTCGCCGACACTTGCGAAATCCGCTGCTGGTCAAGGACATCCTTGACGCCGCGGACCGTAAGCGGCGGATTGCCGGCGATTTCGGCGGCAGTCACGTGCGCCGCCTGCAAGGTGGCGTCGGCGTCGGCGAATACGTCGTTGACCAACCCGATTTTCTCGGCCCGAGCGGCGTCGATGTCCTTGCCGGTCAGCGCGAGCTCGCGCAGATGCCCTTCGGACAAGATCAGTGGCAGCCGCGCCAGGCTACCGACATCGGCCACGATCGCGAGCTTGACTTCGCGGACCGAGAACTTCGCGTCCGCGCTGGCATAGCGGATGTCGACCGCCGAGATCAGGTCGACGCCGCCGCCGATGCACCAGCCGTGAATCGCCGCGATCGTCGGGGTGCGGCAGTCGGCGACGGCGCTGATCGCGCCCTGCATACGCATCACCTCGCGGTGAAACTCGGCGCGTGGTCCGGCCATCGCACCGTCAGCCAGCACCGGGGCCAGCGTTCCGGCCATCGCGGGCAGGTCCAGGCCATAGCTGAAGTTGCGGCCGGAGCCGGTGATCACGACGGCGCGCACATCGGGGTCGGCGTCCAGTTCTGCGAACACCTCCGGCAGCTCCGCCCAGAAGGCCGGCCCCATGGCATTGCCTTTACCGGGCCCGATCAACGTCACCTGGGCGACGTGGTCGTGGCGTTCTACGGTGACGGACTCGTATGGCTCACCCATGGCCAGACCGTACCGTGCTGGCACGGTCGCCCACCGGCCTGCTCCGGGGCTAGTGGACGCGCTCCAGGAAGAAGTAAAAGTATCGGCCGTTGTCGATCACGCCCTTGCCGTTCATGATCCCCATCACGGTGCGGTCGTCGACCTGCTTGAAGTGGTCGTGAACCGGCTGGCCGTCGTACACCATGGTCGCGGTGACCTCGCCGCGGAACTCCTCGAGCCACAAGCTCGCTTCGCCCTTGCCCATCTTGACGTTGGAGAACCGGTTGCCGTCGTCGTCGAGGCAGACCAGCGGCTGCACATCGGCGGGCGAGTTGAACGTCTTGCCGAACCACCGCGACTTCTCCAGCTGGCCGTTCATCCGGTGGCCGGTGACGAATTCGCCACCTTTCCACTCGCCGAGCATGCCGTCGACTGTGGCTGGCGGCAGGCTGGCCCAGTAATCGTCGAGTTCGGCATCGGCAATGACGCCGTCGCGTTGCCTGAACTCGTCAAACTGCTTGCGCGCCAACGTCTCACTCATATTCGTCCTCCTCAGATCCAGCTCTCGGCAAACTTCAGCAGCATGTCGTTCTCTTCGGGCGCACCGATACTCACCCGGACACCGTCGCTCCCGTAGGGCCGGACCACGATGTGCGCGTCTGCGGCTTGCTCGACGAAGTCGGCGGTGCGCGGGCCCAGCGGCAACCACACGAAATTCGTCTGCGACGACGGGAGGGCGAATCCGGCGCCGCGCAGTGCGTCGCTCATCCGGGTGCGCTCGGCAACCACCGCATCGGTGCGGGCCAGCAACTCGTCGGCGGCCTCCAGCGAGGCAATCGCCGCCGCCTGGGCGATGCTGCTGACGGTAAACGGCACGTATGCCTTGTCGAGCGCGGTGATCACCTCCGGCTGCCCCGCCGCATACCCCACCCGCAGCCCAGCTAGCCCGTACGCTTTCGAAAAAGTGCGCAGCACAACGACATTACTGTGGCTGCGGACCAACTCGAGGCTTTCGGGGGCCAGGCTGTCGCGGACGTACTCGATGTAGGCCTCGTCGATCGCGATCATGATGTGCGCCGGAACCGATGCGACGAACCGGCTCAGCGCAACGGGATCCACCACCGTTGAGGTGGGGTTGTTGGGATTGCAGACGAAGATCAGCCGGGTGCGCTCGGTGACGGCCGCCAGCATGGCAGCCAGGTCAAAGGTGTTCTCGTCGAGCGGTACTTCGACCGCGGTGGCGCCGGCCAGCCGAACCTGCAGCGGGTAGATCTCGAAGCTGCGCCAGCCGAACAGCACCTCGTCGTCCGCGGTGGCGGTGACTTGGATCAATTGCTGACACAGGCTGACCGACCCGCAACCGACCGCGATGTGCTCGGGCCCCCAACCGCCGGCGTGGCCCGAGTTCAGGTGCTCGGCCAGTGCCGACTTGAGTCCGAGGCAGCCGTTGTCGGGGTAGCGATTGAGGGTGTCGGCGGCGCGCTCGATCGCGGCGCGGACGGCCGGAAGCGGCCCGAACACGGTCTCGTTGCTGGCCAGTTTGATCGCGCCCGGGACTGTCTTGCCGGGAACGTAGACGGGCAGCTCGGCCACTTCGGGTCGGAGGCGAGCGGTCATTTCGACAGCATATGTGTGGGCTGTGTACGCTGTGCTCCGCGGCGGTTCCGGCAGGGTCCGCCGCCCGGTCCGCGTCCCCACCTGAGCGGGTCCGGTACCCTCAGACGGTCCAAGGAGGCGTGCCAGAGCGGCCGAATGGGACTCACTGCTAATGAGTTGTCCCCCTTACAGGGGACCGGAGGTTCAAATCCTCTCGCCTCCGCCACACCGTGGCGACCGCAAGCGCGGCGTTACGCCGTAGGAGACAACTGAACACAGGCGCCCGTAGCTCAACGGATAGAGCATCTGACTACGGATCAGAAGGTTAGGGGTTCGAATCCCTTCGGGCGCAC
>NZ_JBYCLD010000080.1:0-1614 GCF_057473725.1 Mycobacterium sp. TH-M11
TGGTGGCGCGGGTAGCGCCTTCGGAGGTCTTGCACGCCGCACTGGAGACACCGGTCGACAACCCGCCGCCGTATTGGCAGGCCGCGGCCGACCAAGGCCTGCAGGGCGTCCATCTGGCCGAATCCGTCGGTGGACAAGGGTTTGGGATTCTCGAGCTGGCGATCACACTGGCCGAGTTCGGCTACGGCGCCGTACCCGGGCCGTTCGTGCCGTCGGCGATCGCCAGTGCACTGATCTCGGCACACGATCCCGACGCCAAGGTGCTCGCCGAGCTGGCGTCCGGCTCCGCCATCGCCGCATACGCGCTGGATTCCGCGCTGACCGCGACGCGACAGGGCAATTCGCTGGTCATCCGCGGCGAAGTCCGCGCGGTGCCCGCTGCAGCGCAGGCGTCGCTGCTGGTGTTGCCGGTGGCGATCGACAGCGGCGAAGAGTGGTTGATGCTGCAAGCCGGACAACTCGAGATCGAACCCGTCGCCGGCGTCGACCCGCTGCGACCGATCGCGCATGTGCGCGCCAACGCCGTCGAAGTCACCGACGACGTCGTGTTGAGCAGCCTCGACGCGGTGACCGCGCGGGCATTGATCGCCACGCTGCTGTCGGCTGAGGCCGTCGGGGTCGCGCGATGGGCCACCGACACCGCGTCCGAATACGCCAAGATCCGCGAGCAGTTCGGGCGGCCGATCGGCCAGTTCCAGGCCGTCAAACACAAGTGCTCCGAGATGATCGCCGACACCGAACGCGCCACGGCCGCCGTGTGGGATGCGGCCCGCGCCGTCGACCAGGCCCGCGAAAGTGGCTGGGACACCGAGAGTTCCAAGGTCGAATTCGCTGCCGCGGTTGCGGCGACGCTGGCACCGGCCGCCGCTCAGCGCTGCACCCAGGATTGCATCCAGGTGCACGGCGGCATCGGGTTCACCTGGGAGCACGACACAAACGTGTACTACCGGCGGGCTCTGGTGATCGCCGCCGGCTTCGGGCGCAAGGCCGCATACCCGCAACGGGTGGTCGACACGGCCACTAGCACCGGGATGCGTCCCCTCGACATCGACCTGGACCCCGACACCGAAAAGCTGCGCGAGCAGATCCGCGCAGAAGTGGCTGGTCTCAAGAAGATCCTCCGCGAGGAGCGCACCACCGCAATCGCCGAGGGCGGCTGGGTGCTGCCATACCTACCGAGGCCGTGGGGCCGCGACGCCAGTCCGGTCGAGCAGATCATCATCGCCCAGGAGTTCGACACCGGACGGGTCAGGCGGCCACCAATGGGTATCGCCGCCTGGATCGTGCCGTCAATTGTCGCGTTCGGCACGGCCGAACAGCAGCAGCGCTTTCTGCCGCCGACGTTTCGCGGTGAAATGATTTGGTGTCAACTGTTTTCCGAGCCCGGTGCGGGATCCGACCTGGCCGGCCTCACCACCAAGGCGACCAAGGTCGACGGCGGCTGGCGGATCACCGGTCAGAAGATCTGGACCACTGCGGCACAGTTCTCGCAGTGGGGGGCGCTGCTGGCCAGGACAAACCCGAGCGCTCCCAAACACAATGGCATCACGTACTTTCTGCTCGATATGAGCAGCGCGGGCGTCGAAGTGAAGCCGCTGCGGGAGCTCACCGGCG
>NZ_JBYCLD010000081.1:0-12190 GCF_057473725.1 Mycobacterium sp. TH-M11
CCGATCGGCGAGTACCCGGAGGTCAATCCCTTGGCGCAGGTGATGATGTCGGGTTGGTAGCCGACGTCCCCGATCTCACAGCAGGCGAACATCGATCCGATCCGGCCCCAGGCGCAGATCACCTCGTCGGACACCAGCAGCACGTCGTAGTGATCGCAGATTTCGCGGACCCGTTCGAAGTATCCCGGCGGTGGGGGTATCGAGCCGCCCGCGTTCTGCACCGGTTCGAGGAACACCGCGCAAACGGTGTCGGGTCCTTCGAATTCGATCGCCTCGGCGATCCGGTCGGCGGCCCACTGCCCGAAAGTCTTGAGATCGGACCGCAGCGGCTCCGGCGCGCGGTAGAAGTTCGTGTTCGGCACCCGCAATCCGCCGGGAGTCAGCGGCTCGAACGGGGTTTTGTAGGCCGGCAGGCCGGTGATCGCCAACGCGCCGTGCGTGGTGCCGTGGTAAGCGGTCGCGCGTGAAATCACTTTGTACTTATTGGGTTTGCCGGTCAGCTTGAAGTACTGCTTGGCCAGCTTCCACGCCGACTCGACGGCCTCGCCGCCGCCGCTGGTGAAGAACACCCGGTTCAGGTCGCCTGGAGCGTACCCGGCGATCCGATCGGCAAGTTCGATCGCGGGGGGAGTCGCATACCCCCACAGCGGAAAGTAGGCCAGCGTGCTCGCCTGCCGCGCGGCCGCCTCGGCCAACTCGGCGCGGCCATGTCCGACCTGCACCACGAACAGTCCGGACAGGCCGTCGAGATAGCCCTTGCCGGCGTCGTCAAAGATCGTCACGCCGTCGCCGCGAACGATGATCGGCGGCCTGGTAGCCGGACCGTGCTTGGCGAAATGCAGCCACAGGTGGTGATCGGCCTTCGCGGCAAGGTTCTCGGTCATGGTGACCGCGAGCGTAACGCCACGGAGGTTTTGGCGCCTTAGCCGCAAATGTCCCTCAGCGGGCGAACAGCAGCGCGCGCTTGACCTCTTGGATCGCCTTGGTCACTTCGATGCCCCGGGGGCAGGCGTCGGTGCAGTTGAACGTGGTGCGGCAGCGCCAGACGCCATCGACCTCGTTGAGGATGTCGAGACGCTCCGCGGCGCCCTCGTCGCGGCTGTCGAAGATGAACCGATGCGCGTTGACGATCGCCGCCGGACCGAAGTAGCTGCCCTCGGTCCAGAACACCGGACAGCTGGTGGTGCACGCCGCGCACAGGATGCATTTGGTGGTGTCGTCGTAGCGGGCGCGGTCGGCCTGGCTCTGAATCCGTTCCCGCGTCGGGGGATTGCCGCTGGTGATCAGGTACGGCTTGACCGCGCGGTAGGCGTCGAAGAACGGCTCCATGTCAACGATCAAGTCCTTCTCCACCGGCAACCCGCGGATCGGCTCGATCGTGATGGTGAGGTCTTTCTTCGGCTTTTTCGGCAGTAGGTCGCGCATCAGCATCTTGCAGGCCAGCCGATTCTTGCCGTTGATCCGCACGGCGTCTGAGCCACACACGCCGTGCGCGCAGGACCGCCGGAAGGTCAGGGTGCCGTCGAGGTAGCTCTTTACGTAGATCAGCAGGTTGAGCACCCGGTCGGTCGGCAGGCACGGCACCCGGAAGCTCTGCCAGCCACCGGAGTCGGCGTATTGGTCCGGGTTCTCCGGGTTGAACCGGGCAATTTTCAGTGTCACCATGACCGAACCTTCGGGCACGGCTGGCAGGGGAGGATCGCCGGCGGGCGCTTCGAGCGCGTCGGTGCTCATCAGTACTTGCGCTCCTTGGGTTCGTAGCGGGTCTGCACCACCGGCTTGAAATCCAGCCGGATGTCGGCGAGCAGATCGGTGCCCTGCTTGTCGGTGCCCTGCTTGTCGGCGCCAATGTCCTTGTAGGCCATGGTGTGACGCATGTAGTTGACGTCGTCGCGGTTGGGGTAGTCCTCGCGGGCATGGCCGCCGCGGGTTTCCTTGCGGTTCAGCGCGCCGACGACGGTAACCTCGGCCAGTTCGAGCAGGAAGCCGAGTTCGATGGCCTCCAGCAGATCGCTGTTGAAGCGCTTTCCTTTGTCGTGCACCGAGATTCGGGAATACCGCTCCTTGAGCGTGTGAATGTCGGTCAGCGCCTGCTTGAGTGTTTCTTCGGTGCGGAACACCGCGGCGTTGTTGTCCATCGTCTGCTGCAGTGCGCCGCGGATGTCGGCGACTCGCTCGTTGCCGTGTTCGGACAAGATGCCAGCGACCCAGTTGATCACCATCGTCGCCGGGTTCGGCGGCATCTCGACGAAGTCGTGCCCCTTGGCGAAAGCGGCCGCGGCGATGCCGGCGCGACGGCCGAAGACGTTGATGTCCAACAGTGAATTGGTGCCGAGCCGGTTGGCGCCGTGCACCGACACGCACGCGCATTCGCCGGCCGCGTACAAGCCGGGCACGGTGTTGGTGTTGTCCCGCAACACCTGACCGGTGATGGTGGTCGGGATGCCGCCCATCACGTAGTGACACGTCGGGTAGACCGGGACCAGTTCCTTGACCGGGTCGACTCCGAGGTAGGTGCGGGCGAACTCGGTGATGTCGGGCAGCTTGGCGTTCAGCACCTCTTCGCCGAGATGGCGGACGTCGATGTAGACGTAGTCCTTGTGTGGACCGGCGCCGCGGCCCTCGAGCACCTCGCGGACCATCGAGCGCGCGACGATGTCGCGGGGTGCCAGGTCGACGATCGTCGGCGCGTAGCGCTCCATGAAGCGCTCACCCTCGCCGTTGAGCAACCGGCCACCCTCACCGCGCACGGCCTCGGAGATCAGAATGCCCAGCCCGGCCAGCCCGGTCGGATGGAACTGGTGAAACTCCATGTCCTCCAACGGAAGTCCCTTGCGGAAGACAATGCCGATGCCGTCCCCGGTCAGGGTGTGCGCATTGGAGGTGGTCTTGTACATCCGGCCCGAGCCGCCGGTGGCTAGCACGACGGCCTTGGCGTGGAAGACGTGAATGTCGCCGGTCGCCAGTTCGTAGGCGACGACGCCGGTGGCCACCGGGCCGCTCGGGGTGTCGGTGAGCACCAGGTCCAGGGCGTAGAACTCGTTGAAGAACTCGACGTCGTTCTTGACGCAGTTCTGGTAGAGCGTCTGCAGGATCATGTGACCGGTTCGGTCTGCGGCATAACAGGATCGGCGCACCGGCGCCTTGCCGTGGTCGCGGGTGTGCCCGCCGAAGCGGCGCTGATCGATCCGGCCCTCGGGGGTGCGGTTGAACGGCATCCCCATCTTCTCCAGGTCGAGCACCGCGTCGATGGCTTCCTTGCACATCACCTCGACGGCGTCCTGGTCGGCGAGGTAGTCGCCGCCCTTGACGGTGTCGAAGGTGTGCCATTCCCAGTTGTCGTCCTCGACGTTGGCCAGCGCCGCACACATACCGCCCTGGGCGGCACCGGTGTGGCTGCGCGTCGGGTAGAGCTTGGTCAAAACCGCTGTCCGGACCCGGGGGCCGGCCTCCACGGCGGCCCGCATCCCGGCGCCGCCGGCGCCGACGATCACCACGTCGTATCGGTGTTCGCTGATCAACGCGGGCACCGCCGACGATGCAGAGCGGAGCGATGCGGAGAAGGTGGTTCAAGCATCAGAGCCTCCCTTAGCCCGAGATATTCGGGTCGAATGTCAACAGCACATAAGTGCCGAGCACCAACGTGAACGTCATCGACAAGACGAGCAGGCTGTTCAGCCAGAAGCGGGTGGAGCCCTTGCGGCTGTAGTCGTCGATGATGGTTCTCAATCCGTTGCCGCCGTGCAGCTGGGCCAGCCACAGCAGCACCAGATCCCAGGTCTGCCAGAACGGCGAATGCCACCGCTGGGCAACGTAGTTGAAGTCGATGCGGTACACGCCGTCGTCGACCATCAACATCACGAACAGATGGCCGAGCGCCAGGAATACCAGCGCGACGCCGGAGAACCGCATGAACAGCCAGGCGTACTTCTCGAAGTTCGGCATGCCAGACCGGCGGCGTGGTGTGCGCGGGTTGTCGAGGCCGGCCGGGCGGTCGTGGTTGCGCTGGCGCACCGGCGCGACCTCTCCGCGGCCCAACTGAAGATCGGGTGAGCTCACCGGAAGTGTCCGATCATGTGGACGGCGACGATCACCGCGGCGGGCACGATGACCAGCACCCAGACGACCGCGATCACCCACAACATCGGGCGTTGATAGCGCGGCCCCTGCCCCCAGAAGTCGATGAGGATGACCCGGATGCCGTTGAGCGCGTGAAATAGCACCGCGGCGACCAAGCCGAGTTCCATCAGGCCGACGAGCGGCGTCTTGTAGGTCGAAACGACCTCGTCATACGCCTGCGGGCTGACCCGGACCAGCGCGGTGTCGAGCACGTGGATGAACAGAAAGAAGAAGACAGTGGCGCCGGTGATGCGGTGCAGCACCCATGACCACATTCCCGGATCGCCACGATAGAGGCTGCGCCGCAGAAGTTGCAGTCGCGATTTTTCCTCCGGCGTGGCCGGATTCGCCGACGTCGTCGTCATCTCCCGCCTCCCCTTTGCGATGGGCTACCCAATTTAATCCCATTCACGCGGCCGATTCAGCCCCATTCTTGCGACCGGGCCGCCCCTTTGGTGTCCGCCGAGACTTCCGCACGCGCAGAATCTAGGCTGGTCATGTGAATTAGCCAACAGTGAGCGGGGTTTTCGGATGCAGTGTAACCACGCGCGGGGTCGAGACCGTGTCTGAGAAAATCGACTGGAAGATGCTGCACGGCAAGGCAACTCATGCGGCACGGGGTGCATATGCGCCGTACTCGCGCTTTCCGGTGGGCGCTGCCGCACTGGTCGACGACGGCCGGGTGATCACCGGTTGCAATGTGGAGAATGTCTCATATGGCCTAGGTCTCTGCGCGGAGTGCGCGGTGGTGTGCGCCCTGCATTCCACCGGCGGCGGCAGGCTGCTGGCGCTGGTATGCGTTGACGGCGGGGGAGCGCTGCTGATGCCGTGCGGCCGCTGCCGCCAGGTGTTGCTGGAACACGGCGGGCCGGACATGCTGATCGACCATCCCGCGGGGCCGCGACCGCTCGGCGAGCTGTTGCCCGACGCCTTCGGTCCCGAGGATCTCGAGCGCGCATGAACCACGATGCGCCGACGGTCATCAGAACCAAACGTGACGGCGGCCGGTTGTCCGACGACGCGATCGACTGGGTCATTGACGCCTATACCCGCGGGCAGATCGCCGACGAGCAGATGTCGGCGCTGCTGATGGCGGTGTTCCTGCGCGGTATGGACTACGGCGAGATCGCGCGCTGGACCACGGCGATGGTGGCCTCCGGTGACCGGTTCGACTTCGCCGACCTGCGCCGTGACGGCCATCCGGTACGGACCGTCGACAAACATTCCACCGGCGGCGTGGGAGACAAGATCACCTTGCCGTTGGTGGCGGTGATTGCCGCCTGCGGCGGGGTGGTGCCACAAGCCTCCGGCCGCGGGCTCGGGCATACCGGCGGCACCCTGGATAAACTGGAATCGATCGCCGGCTTCACCGGTTCATTGACCAACGCTAACGTGCGGCAACAGCTTTGCGATGTCGGAGCGGCCATCTTTGCCGCCGGCCAGCTGGCGCCGGCCGACGCGAAGCTGTACGCGCTGCGCGACATCACCGCGACCGTCGAGTCGCTGCCGCTGATCGCCAGTTCGGTGATGAGCAAGAAGATCGCCGAAGGGGCTGGAGCTCTGGTGCTCGACGTGAAGGTCGGCTCCGGCGCGTTGATGGACTCCGAATCCCGATGCCGGGATCTGGCCGAGACCATGGTCGCGCTGGGCGCCGAGCACGGGTTGCCGACTCGTGCGTTGCTCACCGACATGAATCGCCCGCTGGGCGCGGCCGTCGGTAACGCGCTCGAGGTCGCCGAGGCGCTCGAGGTGCTGGAGGGCGGTGGTCCACCCGATGTGGTGGGCCTGACGGTGGCCTTGGCTCGCGAGATGCTCGATCTCGCCGGCATCGACGGGCACGACCCTGAGCAGACCTTGCGGGACGGGACAGCGATGGACCGGTTCCGGGCACTGGTCGCGGCGCAGGGCGGAGACTTGTCTCAACCGTTGCCTGTTGGTAAGGACTCCGAAACCGTCACCGCGACGCGAAGCGGCACAATGGGAGATATCGACGCAATGGCAGTGGGGCTCGCGGTGTGGCGGCTCGGCGCGGGCAGATCCCGTCCCGGCGAGACGGTCCAGTCCGGCGCGGGGATTCGGATCCACCGTCGTTCCGGCAGCCCGGTGGCAGCCGGTGAGCCGCTGTTCACGCTGTACACCGATACGCCCGAACGCTTTCCGGGCGCACTGGCCGAGTTGGACGCGGGCTTCACGGTCGGCGATACGGCCCCGGTGGAGCGGCCACTGATCATCGATCGGATCACCCCATGACGACGCCGCTGAGCCTGGACACGATCGAGCGGGCGCCCAAGGCGTTGCTGCATGACCATCTCGACGGCGGGCTGCGTCCGTCGACGGTGCTCGACATCGCCGGTCAGACCGGCTACGACGACCTACCCGCGACCGATGTCGATGCGCTCGCCCAATGGTTTCGCACCGCTTCGCACAGCGGATCGCTGGAGCGCTACCTCGAACCGTTCTCACACACCGTCGCGGTGATGCAGACCCCTGAGTCGCTGCACCGGGTCGCCTTCGAGTGCGTGGAAGACTTGTCCGCGGACTCGGTGGTTTACGCCGAGGTGCGGTTCGCCCCGGAGTTGCACATCAACAAGGGACTGGCGTTCGACGAGGTCGTCGACGCGGTGCTCGCCGGTTTCGCCGACGGCGAGCAGGCGGCGTCGGCCGCCGGGCGTCCCATTGTGGTGCGCTGCCTGGTGACCGCGATGCGGCACGCCGCGTTGTCTCGTGAGATCGCGGAGTTGGCAATCCGGTTCCGCGACAAAGGTGTGGTCGGCTTTGACATCGCCGGCGCGGAGGCCGGCTACCCGCCAACCCGGCACCTAGATGCCTTTGAGTACATGCGAAACAACAACGCCCGCTTCACAATCCACGCTGGCGAGGCATTCGGACTGCCGTCCATCCAAGAGGCGATCTCGTTCTGCGGTGCCGACCGGCTGGGCCACGGGGTTCGCATCGTCGACGACATCGACGTTGCCGAAGACGGTGAAGTTAGGTTGGGGCGGCTGGCATCGATACTGCGGGACAAGCGAATTCCGCTGGAAATGTGTCCGAGCTCCAACGTGCAGACCGGGGCGGTCACCAGCATCGCCGAGCATCCCTTCGATCTCTTGGCCCGAACGCGATTCCGGGTCACCGTCAACACCGACAACCGGTTGATGAGCGACACCACCATGACTCGCGAGATGGCCCATCTGGTCGACGCATTCGGCTACGGGTGGAGCGATCTCCTGCGATTCACCGTCAACGCGATGAAGTCCGCGTTCATTCCGTTCGACGAGCGGTTGGCGCTCATCGACGACGTGATCAAACCGCGTTACGCCGTCCTGATGGGTTAGGGCGCCTGCAAGCGAGAGTGCTGCCAGCGACGTCGCAACCCGGTAAATAACTCGGCAGAAGCACTTTCGCGCGCCGAACCGCCGAACCGCCGAACCGTCGTCTAGCCGCTCGTCACATCACGACGTGGCCGGCGTCGACGGGCACGGCTATGCCGGTCACGAAGCGGGCCCGCGGGCTGACAAGCCACAGCACCGCCTCGGTGACGTCCTGCGCCTCGACCAGTGGCACGTCCGGCAGCAGGGTCTGCGAGACGGCCGGATTGGGGTTGGTGGTCATCGCGTTGATCACGAAGTCGTTGATGATCATCGGTGTCGCGACACCACCAGGGTTGACCGAGTTGACCCGGATCTTGTGTGGCCCATAGGCATTGGCCGCAGATCGCATCAGGCCCACCACGCCGTGCTTGGACGCGGCGTAGGCGAACATCGCGGCACTGCCGTCGCCCCCGCGGCCGATCAGCCCTTGCGACGAGCTGACCAGCACGACAGAACCGCCGCGGCCCTTGCGGATAATCGACGGCACGGTCGCCACCATCGTGTTCCACACGCCCTTGAGGTTGGTGTCGACAATGGTGGTGAACACCGGTTCGGCGCGGATCTGTGGGTCGCCGATCGCCACCACGCCGGCGTTGGCGATCACGATGTCGATGTCGCCCAACTCGTCGATGCCGGCCTGTACGGCGGCCTCCAACGCCGGCAGGTCGCGGACGTCGGCGATGACGGGCGCCACCCGGCGGCCGGCAGCTCGCACCCGTCGCGCAGTTTCCTCGAGGTCGGCTTTCGTCGCCAGCGGGTAGGGAATCGCCTCGACGTCGGCGCAGATGTCGACGGCAATGATGTCGGCGCCCTCTTCGGCCAGCGCGACGGCGTGGCTGCGCCCCTGGCCGCGCGCCGCGCCGGTGACGACGGCGACCATATTGTCGATTTCACCCATGACTGTAGAAACGTACCCGGCGATTCAACGTAAACCAGCCGAGATGCCCGATATGTCTGACACGATTCCAGGGACATGACGGACAGCGCGCGCGACATCACCAATCTGATCTACCGTTATGCCGAACTTCTCGACGCGGGCGACCTCGACGGTGTGGCCGCGCTCTTCGCGCACGGGCGCATCTGCGGGGTCGAAGACGGCCCGCCGGAGACGGTGTTCAGTGGCGTCGCCGGGGTGCGCAAGATGTATGAGATGGCCACCCGGATCTATGAGGACGGCACCCCGAAAACCCGGCACAACACCAGCAATGTCCAGCTCGACATCCACGAGGCCGACGGCATCGCGCGCAGCAGGTCCTACTATTGCGTCACCCAGGCAACGCCGACGTTGCCGCTGCAGGTGATCGTCACCGGGCACTACAAGGACACCTTTCACCGCGTGGACGGCGCCTGGTGGTTCGACAGCCGGACCATGTTCGTCGACCAAATCGGTGATGTCAGCCAGCACTTGAAATTCTGATCGCGTGACATCGCCCTTCGACCTGGCCGGCGTGCAGGCCGACGCAATCCGCAAAGAGGCCTTGACCGACTGGGGGCCCGGGGATTTCAGGGAACCGCTCAGTGTGCTGCTGGACGACTACGCGATCGCCGACCTGAACGTCGTCGGCGTGCACATCTTGCGCGCCGGCATCGTGCACAGCCTGCGGATGCGGCTGCGTACTCAGGAATGGATCCGGCGGCATCCCGAAATTCTGGACGAGCGCATCGAGGCGCCGATCGTCGTCGTCGGCATGATGCGCAGCGGCACCACACTCCTGCAGCGACTGCTGGCCGCCGACCCGCGCCTGCACTGTGCCTACGGGTGGGAGGTGGTCGAAGCGGCGCCACGGCTCGATCACCGATTCGGCGGCTCCGATGCCGGCGATCCGAGGATCGCGGTCAGCGAGGCCCGGGAAGCCAAATCCCGCGAACTCGCGCCGGACCTGTTCGTCATCCATCCGATGTATGCGCGTGAGGCCGAGGAAGAGATCGTCTTCCTCGCCGATGCTTTCCTGTCGCATGTGCCAGAGTCCGGCGCCCACTTGCCGAACTACCGGTCCTGGCTCGACGCGCAGGACTTCACGCCCGCCTACGACTACCTGCACCGGATGCTGCAATTCCTGCAGTGGCAGAAGCGGCAGAGATCTCTGGGACGAGGCGGCGAGTCCGCGACGCGCTGGGTGCTCAAGTCACCGGCTCACCTGGGCTATCTGGGCGCTCTGCGGGCCCGGTTCGGTGATCTGCACATCGTGCACATGCACCGTGATCCATGTGCCACCGTCGCCTCGGGTGCCAGCCTCAACCACACCCTGCACGCGATGCATGCCGACGACGTCGACCCGCACCGCGTCGGCGCGCAGTGGCTGCAGCGGACGGGGTGGACGAACGATCGTGCGATGGCGGTGCGGGATGGCTGGACTGACGAAGCGGCCCGGGTCACCGACATCGGCTTCGACGACGCGGTAGGGGACCCGATCGGGCAAGTGTCCCGTGTCTATGACGCCATCGACCTACCGCTGACCGGCGAGGCGGAGTCGGCAATGCGCCGGTGGTTGAAGCAGCGTCCCCGCGAGGCGGTGCGCCCGGCCTACAGCCTGGCGGACTACGGCCTGCGCCCGGAGGACGTCAAGGAGAGGTTTGCGTTGTACAACAAGCATTTTCAACAGTATGTCGCGAAGTGAGGACAGTAATGCACGACGACCCGGTCGCCACGGAAGCTCAACACGAACAGGAGTTGGCCGCGCTCGAACTGACCGAGCATCCGATCGTCAAAGCGGCCTACCGCACCGTCGCCGAAACCTGGCTGGGCCGGGCCAAGGCATCTGATGCGATGCGCGAGCGATTCGACGCCGCGTTCGCCGAGGTGATGTTCTCGGCGGCGGTGTGGTCGTCCAACCAGGACAAGCTGCGACCCAAGGTCAGTTGCATCACCCGGTTGGCCCATCCGGTCAACGGCCGTCGAATACCTGGATCACGTTGGGGCATAGACAATCCCGACAGTGTATATCGAGTCATCCCGATCTGCGGTGACGAGCGGTACGAGATTCACGGGCGCGTCGGCCAACATCGCATGACCGAGAACTACTTCACGCTGTGGGACTCGAACATGGGCACCGTCGACGTGCTCAACGGTCGCACCATGGCGGTGGATTCCGACGGCAGCTTCACCATCACCGTCGATGCCGACCCGGCCAACGGGCGGCCCAACCACGTGCGCAGCACCGCCGCCGCGCACGAGTTCTACATCCGTGACGTGTTGCTGGACTGGGGCCGTGACGACCCCAATCACGTTGAGATACAACGACTCGGCGGTCCGCCGGCAATGCCGGCGCGCACGATCGACGAGCAGGCCGAGGCGACCGCGGCGATGATGGCGCACTTCGCGAACTTCACCGGAAAGCTCAGCCATGGCGTCTACAAGATGCCGCCCAATCATTTCAACCTGGCCTGGTCCGCCGACAAGGTGGGCGCAATGCGCAATCAGGTCTATGTGATGGGCCGATTCGACTTGACCGAGGATGAGGCGTTCGTCGTGGATGTCGGCGACGGTGGCGCCGAATATTTCACCGTTCCGCTGAGCAACATCTGGGGCACCACGCTGGAGTTGGTCGATCGCACCGGCAGCCTGAACAAGGCGCAGTCGCATTCCAACGACAACGGCAGCTACACCTATGTGATCTCACCTGTCGATCCCGGCGTGGCGAACTGGATCGACTCGGACGGATTGCGGGAAGGGATTCTGACGCTGCGGATGGCGGAGTTCGGCGCGGCCGGTCCGCGTGAGGATCTCGGCGCCCGCGGACGGGTGATCAAGCTGGACCACCTCGATGACGAAGTGCCGCATCTGCCGCGGGTCAGCGCCGAGCGGCGCAAGGCCGAACTGGCCGCCCGGCGGCAGGCGTATCTGCGGCGTCTGCCGGAAGGGACGGCCTGACATGGCTCGGTGGCTGATCACGGGGTGCTCCACCGGCTTCGGCCGCGAAATCGCCCGCGCCGCACTGCAGGACGGCCACTCCGTCGTGGTAACCGCCCGTCGGGTCGATGCGGTGCACGACTTCGTCGACGAGTTCGGCGACCGGGCCTTGGCCGTGGCGCTCGATGTGACCGATGCCGGCCAGATCGCCGCCGCGGTCGCAGCGGCCGACGACGCGTTCGGCGGCATCGACGTGCTGGTCAACAACGCCGGCCACGGCTACCTGTCCGCGGTGGAGGAAGGCGAAGACGCCGAAGTTCGAAAGTTGTTCGACGTCAACTACTTTGGCTCGGTCGACATGATCAAGGCGGTGCTGCCGTCGATGCGGGCCCGCCGGTCGGGGCATATCGTCAACATTTCGTCGATGACGGGCCTGGTCGCCAACCCGCCCAACGCCTACTACTCGTCGACGAAGTTCGCGCTGGAGGCGGTGACCGAGGCGCTGGCGACCGAGGTCCGGCCGCTGGGTATAAAGGTCACCGCGATCGAGCCGGGCGCGTTCCGCACCGACTGGGCCTCGCGATCGATGAAAGAGTCAGCCAACCCGATTGCCGACTATCAAGATGTGGCGGCGCGCAAGGATCTGATCAAGCAGTTCGCCGACCATCTGCCGGGCGACCCGCGCAGGGTGGCCGACGCCGTGCTGATGGTGACCAAGCTTGATGAGCCGCCGCTGCGGCTGCTGCTGGGCCGCGACGTCCTCAAGGCGATGCGCGACAAAATTGCCGCAACGTCCGCGTCGATCGAGGAGTGGAAGGCTGTCACCAAGGACGTGAACTTCCCGGATTAG
>NZ_JBYCLD010000082.1:0-2670 GCF_057473725.1 Mycobacterium sp. TH-M11
TGACGGAGTTGCCGAAACCACCTTTTGCGCAGTGGATTCCGAATCCGCTGTGGGCTCTGCAGCGCAAGCTGCTGTCGCCGTTCTTCGTGTGGGTCACGGTCTGCCTCTACGACCCGCCGGTGCGAAAATTGATGGGCTACACCTGGTCACGCCGCGACGAATGGTTGCACCGCCGTTTCGGTGACCTGGTGCGCCTCGCTTTTTCCGTTGTGCCGCCGCGATACCGCAAACACCCGCGGGCCCGCGCCGGATTCGACCGGGCCATCGGCCGGATCCCGGCCGACACTCCGCTGGTGCAGACGCCGGCCCGCAACCTGCCACCGCTCGACGAGCGCGGCGATCCAAAGCACTACTGCCCCAACGTCTAAGGCCTTCTATCGGCGTTGCGTTCGCGCCATTCGCGGTAGACCTCGATCGCGTCATCTCGGGGTTCGTAGCGCATCGGCAGTCGTCGGTCCTGCCAGTCCTTGTCGAACTCGTCGTAGAACGTGGCCAGCTCGAAGTACTTGCGGTCGTCGACGTAGTAGCACTCGTACTGGTCGCGTTGCGTCAGGAAGACGACCTCGTCGGGTGAGCAGTAGTACAGCGAACCCAGGCACATCGGACACGGGTGGGCCAGCACGTAGATGGTGGCGCCGGTCAGATGTTCGGTGCCCAGCTTCACGCATGCCTCGCGGATGGCGAGGATCTCTGCGTGAGCGGTCGGATCATGGCTCTGGGCAACCATATTGACCCTCTCGGCCAGAATTTCGCCGTCCTTGACGATCACCGTCGCGAACGGCCGGCCGCCTTGGGTGACGTTCTGCCGGGCCAGATCGATGGTTCGTTGCGCGAAATCCATCGCGGGTCCTCCATCCGGGTGCCGAGCAAATAACTAGCTGACCTATATTAATTCGTACTACGAGAGGGGAGCCACGGTGTCTGTACGCAGCGAGAGCGACAGTTGGGATCTGGCGACGAGCGTTGGCGCGACGGCGACGATGGTCGCCGCTCAGCGGGCGCTGTCATCCGACGCCGGCCTGATCGACGACCCATTCGCCGCACCACTGGTGCGCGCGGTCGGCATCGACGTCTACACCCGGTTGGTCAACGGCGAGATTCCGGTCACCGACGGCGTCGACTTCGACCCGGCCCGGATGGCCCGGGGAATGGCGGTCCGGACGCGGTTCTACGACCGGTTCTTTGTCGACGCGACTCGTGGCGGCATCCGGCAGGCGGTGATCCTCGCCGCCGGCCTGGACGCCCGCGCGTACCGGTTGCCGTGGCCGCAGGGGACCGTGCTCTACGAGGTCGATTTGCCGGAGGTGATCGATTTCAAGACCTCGACGCTTCGGGACCTCGGTGCCGAGCCGACAGTCGAGCGCCGAACCGTCGCGGTGGATTTGCGCGACGACTGGCCCGCAGCGCTGAAGGCTGCCGGTTTTGATGCGCAGGCCCCGTCGGCTTGGAGTGCCGAAGGTCTCGTCTTCTACCTGCCGCCGGAGGCTCAGGATGCGCTATTCGGCAACATCACCGCGCTGAGCGCACCCGCGAGCCAGGTGGCGTCCGAGTTCCTGCCAGACACAACAATTTTCAACGACCCGCGGTGGCGTGAGCATCATGACCGGATGACCAAGCTGGGCTTCGAGATCGACTTCAACGACCTGATGTACCACTACGAGCGCAGCCACATCATCGAAGACCTGACCAAGCGCGGCTGGGACGTGTCGCACCGCCGGGTCGCCGATATGCACGCGGCCAACGGCTTCGAATACGCCACCGACGAACTGGCCCAGGCCTTCGGCGACACCACGTATCTCAACGCGGTGCGAGGCTGATCGCGGCTCGGTCGCGGAAGTCGATCCGCACCGACACCGGCGTCGTCTCCAACGCCTTGACGACCTTGGCGCCCACTCGGCCGAACTTGCGGCCGCGCGCCACGACGTCATCGTCGGGTTTGAATGTCGCTACTCCGGAATGCCACGTACTGCCTTGTCGCAGGCGAACATTTGGATTGTCGACGATGTTACGGCCCCAGCCCGAGCGGGTCCCCGGCCGGGAGATGATCCATACCCCGCCCTGGTCGAACTGAGCGGAGACGGGAACCCGGCGCAGCTGACCGCTCTCGCGGCTGACGGTCTCGAGTTCGGTGGCCAGCGCGATGCGGACACCGATTTTGCTCAGGACCTGGACGGCGGGATTGAGCAGGCAGCCGACGGCGCGCTCCCGGCGGAACTTCCGCAGTGTCTTGTCCTCGCTGCTGGGCACGTAGTGGGCGTTAGTAAACCGATCGGCATGCCCAACCATGATCTGGTGCCCCCAGTAGGACTCGAACCTACGACCTGCGGATTAAAAGTCCGTAGCTCTACCAACTGAGCTATAGGGGCGGCGAGGCACAAGGATACTGTGTGCCCGTTTGAGGATTCGGGCCCCCGTGACCTAAGCTGACGTGGCTCCAACGAACCACGTTGTGAGTACCCCCGAAGAGATTCGGTTCTGGCCCCCATCGTCTAGTGGCCTAGGACGCCGCCCTTTCACGGCGGTAGCACGGGTTCGAATCCCGTTGGGGGTACGCGCGGCGCCGGTAACGCCGGAGCGAGCAGTACAGCAAGGCCCTGTGGCGCAGTTGGTTAGCGCGCCGCCCTGTCACGGCGGAGGTCGCGGGTTCGAGTCCCGTCAGGGTCGCCATTT
>NZ_JBYCLD010000083.1:0-4158 GCF_057473725.1 Mycobacterium sp. TH-M11
CGGCGCCCCGATCGCCTCGCTGTACGAGACGGTGACGACCAACGGCATCACCAACGGCACCACCGTCGTCAACAACGTCGACTCCGGCGGCGTCTACGGGACCATCCCGTCGTCGATTGCCTCCGGTCTGCAGCCGGGATCGGTGATCTCGGTCTACGACCAGCAGGGCGGCAACCTGCTCTACCAGTACACCGTGGGCACGGACAGTATTGGGCAGAGCACCGCGCCGACGGCGGTATCGGGGACCGACATCAACAGCGGCGTCGTGCCATTCCTGAGTCAGGCGATCTACCTCGACTACGACGACGGCACAATGTCCTTCTACGGCCCGACGGGCTAGCAGGCCCAAGCCGACCGGTAGGGTGTGGGCCATGGAATTGGCCCTGCAGATCACCCTGGTGGTGACCAGCATCCTGGTGGTCCTGCTGGTGCTGTTGCACCGCGCCAAGGGCGGTGGCCTGTCGACGCTGTTCGGTGGCGGCATGCAGTCCAGCCTGTCCGGGTCGACGGTGGTGGAGAAGAACCTCGACCGACTGACGTTGTTCGTCGTCGGCATCTGGCTGGTGTCCATCGTCGGCATGGCGCTGCGGATCAAATACAACGCCTGACGCTCGGGGGATGGACCGCCGCGGCCCCTGCGCTTGTGCTACATAAGTGCTACCGTCGCGGGATGGGTGAAACCGTCGGGATCCGTGAGCTACGTCAGAACGCTTCGGAGATAATCAACGCCGCGGAGGCCGGCCAGGCATTTCACGTCACCGTCCGCGGCAAGGACACTGGCGTTGTCATCGCCAAACAGCCATCCACGCCTCCCGCTCAACGCCGACGAGGCGTCACCCTCGACCACATCGAACAGGCGGGCAACTACGCCCAGCCCACCCCTGCCGGCTACGAGGAGGCGATGCTGCAGATCGTCGAGCGCGGCCGAGACGGATCGGGGCGGGTAGGCGATCGCGACCGGTGAGGATTCACCTGGATACCAACCTGCTGATCAGCGAGCCCCGGTGGGAGCTCCTTCCTCCGGGGGACCACGAATACCTGGTCTCGGCGCTGGTATTCGCTGAATTCAGCGAGGGCACAGCACATCCCGACCCCGACGTCGCCGCTCGGGCCCGCATCGACCTCATACAGCACCGGTCAACCTATGGCGACGGCCTGCCCTTCGGTCAGCGTGAAGCCGATATCTACCGCGAGCTGTGCTCCATCGTCGCCGCCGCCGGGCGGACTCCGGGAGGCAAGCGTCGCATCGATTTGATGATCGCGGCGACCGCCATCGGCGACGGGGCAGCTCTGGCCACCCGCAATACTGCCGACTTCGATGGTCTGCAGCCGCTTCTGCACGTGATCACACTCTGAAATCGGGTGCGGACTGCTGACAGCGCTCCGAAGGGCGAAGACGGCCAACGACCCTGATGCTGGTAGGTATGGCTGACGCATCCGATTCGCTGGAACGGCGACGACGTCTTCGATCTGGTCGAGCGGGCCCGGATCGCGTCGTTCCAGGCCAGCGCGCTCGGAGAACGAGCGCGCTGGAGCAGGAGCTGTCGATGTCGGCGCGCCTGGTCGCCATCACCTATGGCTCAATCGGCTCCACACCAACGAAGGCCGTAAGGTCGGCCACGTCCCGGTGTCCGTCGTAGGCCCGAAGCAGCTCGATGTATCGAGTCTTGTCATCAAGCTCCCAGTCGTACTGCAACTCGGTGGGATCCTGAGCTGCCGCGAAGACCAAATCAGCGAGGAACCTTGTGGTGCGGCCATTTCCGTCCGCGAACGGATGGATCCGCACGGTCTCGGCGTGCACGACAATACCCAGTTGTCGAGGCGTCCAGTCGTCGGTGTGGTCCCACCGGTACGCGATGGTGTCGAGCGCCGACGGCATCAGTTCGTCGAACACCCGGTCCTGGAGACCCTGTTCGAGATCATAGACGGCAGCGCGCGTGATGGGCTTGTCGAGGAGATCGACAACCTCGGGGAGCAACGCGGTGAGTTCGTCATACGGAAGTGGGGTCTCACCGTAGCCGGGCGTCAGCGGCATCAGCGCTTAGGCAGCTGCTGCTTCGCGATGTAGGCCCTCACAGTGGCCGACCTTATGTAGCCGGCGGGAACCACCCGGCCCTCCAACTTGGCCGAGGCCTTCGTTGCGCGCACCCCTGCCTCTTTGACGGCAGCATTCGACACCACCACCTTCTTGGGTGTCCGGCGTTCCACGACTGCACCTCCACGACGCCTCGACAGGGCTTTCATTCTACCGGCCAACCGCCACCGCTCACCGCGCCGTTTACAACCCGCCACCTGCTTAAATTTAAGAGGTCGTCGACACCGCAAAAATGCAAGCTTCCCCGTCGGCATCTGGCTGGTTGCCATCGTCGGTGTGGCGCTGCGCATCAAATACAACGCCTGACCCTCCGAACGGCGAAGTCGGCCGACCACCCCGATACTGGGAGGTATGGCTGACGCACCCGACTCGCTGGAGCCCTTCGGCGCCGTAAGACGTACCCGCATAGGTCGCGAAGCGACCGAGCCGATGCGCGACGACATCCGGCTGCTCGGCACCATCCTCGGTGACACCGTTCGCGAGCAGAACGGCGACGACGTCTTCGACCTGGTGGAGCGGGCCCGTATCGCGTCGTTCAAGGTCCGGCGTTCGGAGATCGAGCGTGCCGAGGTGGCGCAGCTGTTCGACGGCATCGACATCCACCGGGCGATCCCGGTGATCCGGGCCTTCAGCCATTTCGCGCTGCTGGCCAACGTGGCCGAAGACATTCACCGCGAACGCCGCCGCGCCGTCCACGTCGCCGCCGGCGATCCGCCGCAGGACAGTAGCCTGGCGGCCACCTATCTGAAGCTCGATGCGGCGGAACTGGATTCGGCGACCGTCGCCGACGCGCTGACCGGCGCTCTGGTCTCGCCCGTCATCACCGCCCATCCGACCGAAACCCGTCGTCGCACCGTGTTCGACACCCAGCACCGCATCACCCAGCTGATGCGGCTGCGCGCCCATGGCCACACCACAACCGACGACGGCAGCGACATCGACACCGAACTCCGCCGCCAGGTGCTGATGCTCTGGCAGACCGCGTTGGTGCGGCTGTCGCGACTGCAGATCTCCGACGAGATCGCCGTCGGGTCGCGCTATTACCAGGCCGCGTTTTTCGAGGTGGTCCCGAAAGTCAACGCCGGGGTCCGCGACGCGTTGCGCGGTCGCTGGCCCGACGCCGACCTACTGCCCGAACCGATTCTGCGGCCCGGCTCGTGGATCGGCGGCGACCGTGACGGCAACCCCAACGTCACCGCCGACGTGGTCCGATTGGCCACCGGCAGCGCCGCCTACACCGCGCTGAACCACTACACCACCGAGCTGAGTGCGCTGGAGCAGGAGCTGTCGATGTCGTCGCGCCTGGTCGCCGTCACCGACGAGCTACGCACGCTGGCCGAGGCTTGCGACGAGCCGGCCCGCGCCGACGAGCCCTACCGCCGTGCGTTGCGGGTCATCCACAGCCGGCTCACCGCCACCGCCGCAACGATATTGGACCAACAGCCGGACAACCTGCTCGACCTGGGGCTGCCGCCGTACACGGCGCCGGGGGAGATGCTGGCCGACCTCGACACCGTCGACGCCTCGCTGCGCGCCCACGGTAGCAGGCTGCTGGCCGACGACCGGTTGGCTCAGCTACGAGAGGCTCTGCGCGTCTTCGGTTTTCATCTGTGCGGCCTCGACATGCGACAGAACTCCGACGTCCACGAGGAAGTGGTCGCCGAACTACTCGCGTGGGCCGGCGTGCATCCCGATTACGCGTCGCTGGGCGAAGACGAGCGGGTCAACGTCCTGGCCGAGGAGCTGGGCACCCGTCGGCCGCTGATCGGTGACCGCGAGCAGCTCTCGGAGTTGGCTCGCAAAGAACTCGCGATCGTCTCCGCTGCTGCTCGCGCCGTCGCGATATACGGTCCAGAAGCGGTGCCCAACTACATCATCTCGATGTGTCGTTCGGTTTCCGATCTGCTCGAAGCGGGCCTGCTGCTCAAGGAATGCGGATTGCTTGACGCCTCGGCCGACGCGCCGCACTGCCCGGTGGGCATTGTCCCGCTGTTCGAGACCATCGACGACTTGCACCGCGGCGCCTCGATTCTCGAAGCGGCGCTTGACCTTCCGGTCTATCG
>NZ_JBYCLD010000084.1:0-13879 GCF_057473725.1 Mycobacterium sp. TH-M11
CCCCAGCTGTCACCTCAAGATCGTTTCAGGGTAAGTTCAGCGGGGTTTCGCAAAAGGGGAGAAAGGGGGGCGCCATGCAGGTTGTCTCGCGTACGTACGTCTTCGCTGCAGCGGCGCTTGCGGCAACCGGTGCCGTTGCCGTCGCACCGTTCACGCTGCAGACTTCACAACCCGCCGTCCGCAGCACTGACGTCCGACTGGTCGACTCCAGCGCCGATATCCTCAACGTTCCGATCAATCTGTTCAACGACTTCGCGAACATTCCCTCCAACGAGATTCAGGGCCTCGACGTATTCTCCAACTCGCTGTTCTTCAGCGGGGACTGGTGGGTTCCCAACGCCACGAACCTGTGGGGCACCGACCCCGGCGACATCGGCCACTACCTGGGCCTCCTCGACATAGCGCTCCCGTTTGCTCCCCAGATCTCCGGGCTCGACCAGCCGGAAATCGACCCGACCGCGATGGCCAACGGCACGGCGGGGCTGGCGCAGCAGATTGCGATGCTGGCCGCCGCCGAGCTGCCGGTCAGTGCCTCCTGCGACGCCCAGACTTGCTACCCGATGACTCCGCCGAACGTCATCACCGGCAGTACAGATTTCGACCGTCTCATCGGCTTCTTTCAGGCCCTTGACGGACAGGCCACTACCCAAACCGGTGAGCCTTTCGGGTTGTTCTCGAACTGGTTAAAGGTGCCGCTGTCGGATCTGACCAGCGGTAACTACACGTTCACCCCCGCTGACGACTCGGGCCTGGTCGATCCCAGCCCCGACACCGGCACCGGTGGTGGGGTGGCCAGCGCCTTCGGCTTCGACGGCACGACGGCCAGCACCGCGGGCAACCTTATGCCGTGGGCCGGCGACACGTTCAAGCTGAACCTGTTCGGACCGTTCCAGGACTACTACAACAGCCTGTTGGCTACGCCCTCGACCTCGGGCATCGACGGCACCGGCATCGACATTCCCTCCTCGACGAGCATCCTTGAGGCCTTCCAGAACCTCGCCGCCTCATCGGTGGTGGCCTTCGATCCGTTTGTCGAGGGCAGCCCCGCCTGCCCGGCGCTGTGCAACATCCCCGCTGCCGACACCCAGACCGCGCTGGTGCAGGACATCCTGGCTTGGGATCCGAGCAACACCACGATTCAGAGCTACTTGAACAGCGTCACCGACAGCACCGCGACCCAGGCCGAAACCTACGATGCCATCGCGCTGCTGCAGACCGGCTACTACAACCTGACTCCGGAGCAACTGGCGACCTACGACGCGGACCTGGCCGCCATCAACCCCGAACTGCCGGCTTTGTTCACCAACGACGGGATTGTGACCGACCCCAACTACCTGGCGTACGCGGCCGATCCATCGACGACTACCTTCGACCCCACCTATGGCGGTTACGACCCCAACCTCGACGGGCAGGACCTGTTGACACTGTTGACGAACAACGAGTGGAACTTCACGTCGTTGGGCAACGTCAACACCGTCGGATTCCTCCTCGACCCGGCACAGGGTGACCCAGGCCTGACGGGCGCGGCGGCCAGTGCGGCGGCGAGCGGAACTAACGTCTATTCGTCGATGTCGACCGATCTGAGCGCGCTGATGTCCAGCTTCGGGGCGACGGCGGGCGCCGACTCGCTAGGTCAGGTACTTGCCGAGGTCAGCGCCCAGATCAGCGCAGACCTCAGTTCCTTCGTGCCACAGTCGCTCCTGAGCATGTTCTGAGTTCAGGTCGGCCCAGCCCGGATTGGCCCAGCCCGGATTGGCCCAGCCCGGATTGGCTCAGCCTCGGATGCCGTGCCTCATGACACGGTCCCACATCCGGTCGCTGAGCAACGTGCGGGCCAGCACCGAGGCCTTGCCGGACGCCCCCACGACGTAGCGGGGCCTGGGATTCTTGGCCTGCACGGCTCGCATGACGACACGGGCCACCGTGTCGGCAGACACCGTCAGTCCCTTCGCCGTGGCCAGCCGTCGGGTCGTTTCGGAATAGCGAATCTTGAAGTCGCCGTAGGGATCGTCGTCGGGGTAGGAGTGCTCCGTCTCGAATTGCGAACTGACGAAACGCGTACGCACCCCGGTCGGGTCGATCAGCACGACGCGGACACCGAACGGTGCCATCTCGGCGCCCAGCGACAGCGACAGCGCCTCGACGCCGTACTTGACGACGTGATAGGCGCCGGCGCCGGGGCTGGTGAACCGGCCGCCGGTGCTGCCGATCGTGACGATCCGGCCCGAGCCGCGGGTGCGCATGCCCGGCAGTACCAGCTGGCAGAGATGAAGGGTGGCAACCACGTTGGTCTCGAAAAGCTGCCGCAGTTCGCTCAGCTCGACCTGCTCCAGCGGCCGGGGCAGTGGATACCCGGCGCTGTTGACCAGCACGTCGACTCCGCCGTGCTCGACATTGATCTCCTCAACGAGGCGAGTGACCGCCGCTTCGTCGGTGACGTCAAGCGGGCGGGCCTGTAAACCCTTGGCGTGCAGGGCAGCCAACGCCTCAGGATTGCGGCCGGCCGCAAACACGGTATAGCCGCGTTCGTGCAGCCGGTGAGCGGTGGCCTCACCGATGCCGCTCGTTGCGCCGGTGATCAGCGCAATAGGCTTTGACTTCACCGGATGTGGGTCAGCTGTCAGAGTGAGCCAGCGAGCATCTGGAAATAGTCGCCGAGATCGGTGGCAAAGCCTGGCGCAAACGAACTGAGGTCGGCCGCCAGCGGGTTCGTCGAACTGGCCAAATCACTGGTCAGTGCGGTGAGCGAGGCGGTCGCGTCTGCCGTCGCGGCGGTGTCGGACGTGGCGGTGAGTGCACCTGACTGCAGGTCCGCGACATCCGGCACGTACGGATAGAGATCCGCCAGACCCGTCAGATCGGATTGCGGCAGCACGCCCATGTCGACCAAGGCGGCGATCATGCCCTGGTCGGCCCCGGCTTGCAGATAGGCATCGACCACGGGAGTGTCGAGGGCCGGGCTTGTCATCGTTGCCGGCGTGCTGACGTTCGCGTCACCGGACCAGTTGTAACCCAAGTCGACCAGCACCCGCATGTCGGGCTGGATCAAGTCGGCGGGCGTCGACGGCGCGCCCGGCGCGTCGCGGAGATCGTTCAAGATCGGCAGATCCTGGGTGGGGATGATGTAGTAACTCGTGTCGCCGGTGTAATCCGAGGACACGGGTTGTGCCACCGCGCCGGCGAGCTCCGACGGCGTGAAGTACGCCGGCCAGCCGGGCAGCAGGTAGGGATGCAGGTCGAGGTAGCCGTCCGCGGCGTTGAGGTCGGCATAGATGTTGCCGTCGTACTGCGGAAAGTCGGATGCCCCGCTGTATTCGATGGTGTAGATGTCGGTGGTGTACGGAGTGTCGGCCGGGGTCGCCGGCAGGTTCGCGCCGCCGTATCCCGGGAACCGAGTGAAGAATCCGCCGTCGGGGCTTTGCAGATTTTCGGCCAGCACGAATTTGAGACCCGCCGTGTCGGGGGCGCCTCCAGCCGTATTGGCGAGGTTGATCATCTCCTGGGTGATGTCGGAGTTGCTCATCGAGTAGCCGGCGACGACGACGTCGGCGTTGGGATTGGCAGTGAGTTGCGTGTCGATCGCGGTGTTCAGGTCGGCGACGCCTTGGGTTACCCCCGTGGTGTAATCGGTTTCGGGCGTAGTCACGCTGATCGGGTCGCCGACGACGTTGTAGGTCGGCTGGCCGGAGAAATACGCCGGCGAGGGATCGACGTAGGTACCGATCACTTCCTGCATGTACGGCTCATTCGGCGTTGCCAAAAACGCGTGGCCCAACACCAGCGCGGTGTAGTCCGGCGTATCGCCGTCGCCTCCCGCGAAGGCCGGCGCCGCGCTCAGCAAAGCCGCCGCCTCCATCAGACCGGCGCATGCACCCGCAACCAGACCAGCACCCAGCCCCCGGATTTTCCAAGGTGTCATCAACCCTCGCTTCATGTGCGTCCCCCTCGCGCCGACTATAAATTACCTTGTTCTGCCTCAGTCCGAAGACTTCTCCACTGTGACGATATCGACGTGGCTTAGTTGAATTTTCAACTCGCTGTCTCGGGCAGGCCGGGTAAGGTCAGTCCGCGTGGTCCTACCGACACCCGCAGAAGACCGTGTGGCAGTCGTCACCGGCGCATCGTCGGGCATCGGTGCCGCCATCGCGCTGGAGTTGGCACGACGAGGTCATCAACTTGTGCTGGTCGCCCGGCGGACGGACCGCCTTCAGGCCCTCGCCGACGGTCTGAGCATCAAGGCACACGTACTGCCTGCCGATTTGTCGAGTCGCGAGGATCGCGCCGCACTGCCGGGACGCGTCGCGGCGCTGGGCGTGACAGCGGACATCCTGGTCAACAACGCCGGCTTGGCGAGGCGTGCGCCGGTAGCGCAATCGATTCCAGAGCAACAACTCAACCTTGTCGAGGTCGATGTCGCCGCCGTGGTGGACCTGTGCAGCCGCTTCCTGCCGGGCATGGTCGAGCGCGGCGGCGGCGCGGTGCTCAACGTGTCCTCGCTGGCCGGGTTCTACCCGCTGCCCGGGCATGCGACGTACGGCGCAGCGAAGGCATTCGTGTTGTCCTACACCGAGAGTCTGCGCAGCGAGTTGAGCGGAACCGGTGTCGTGGCAACCGCGCTGTGTCCCGGACCGGTCGACACCGGGTTCGACGATGTGGCCGGATTCGACGCCGGTGAGCGCGCCGCCACCTTGCCCGGCTTCATGTGGAAATCCGCCGACCAGGTCGCCCGCGCGGCGATCGACGGACTGGACGCCGACAAGTGCCGGGTGATTCCCGGCCGGATGAATCGCCTGGTCGCGGCGTGCTGTCGCTTTGCGCCCCACGAGCAACTACTACCCCTACTGGCCTGGCATGCCAGGAGAAAACTCAACTGAGGGCACTGCCACGCCGTCGCGATATACGGATTCTTGGACACTGCAAGGTTCCGGTTACACGGACAGATAGGCTGGCGCTGTGCTAGAGGTGATCGAGAAGGGCAGTGTCAGCGAGGCGCATCCCGTCCCGCTGCTCTTTGTCCACGGGGCCTGGCACGCGGCGTGGTGTTGGGATGAGAATTTCCTCAGCTACTTCGCCGACAAGGGTTATTGCGCAGTGGCTTTGAGCTTTCGCGGACATGGCGAAAGCCCGACGAACAAGCCGCTTCGGGCATGTTCGGTGGCCGACTACGTCGAGGACGTTCGCTCGGTGGCCGAGCGTCTGCCCAGCCCGCCGGTGATCATCGGGCACTCGATGGGCGGCCTGATCGTGCAGAAGTACCTGGAGCGCTACGACGCACCGGCCGGGGTGTTGATGACGTCGATTCCGCCGCAGGGAAACCTCGGCAACGCCCTGCGTTGGATCCGGGAACGTCCGTCGGATTTCGTCAAGATGACCATTACGGGCAAAGCACTGCCCTACATCAACCCGCCGGAGTTGGCGCGGGAGCGGTTCTTCTCCTCGCGCACACCGGAAGCCGACGTCCGCAAATATGCCGCCCGACTGCAAGAGGACAGTTCGCGCATCGGCATCGACTGCCTGCTGCTGCGACTGCCGCGACCCAGGCGCGTGACCGCGCCGGTCTTGGTGCTCGGGGCAGACGAGGACGGCGCGCACACCCGTGACGAGATCGTGGCGACGGCGCGCGCTTACGGGACGAAGGCGGAGTTCTTCCCCGGCATGGGACACAACATGATGCTCGAGCCCGGCTGGATGGCTGTCGCCGACCACATCGACGGCTGGCTGGGCACCCACGGGCTCTGAGCCCGCGACTCAGGCTCCGGTGGCGGGAACCAACTCCAGCGGAAGGTGTTCCAGCCCACGCATTGTCGGGTTGTCGAGATAGCGGTAATCGCCGGCCAGGCGAATCTCGGAGACCCTGGGCAGCAACTGGGAAAACACCCGGGCTCCTTCCAGCCGGGTCAGCGGCACGCCCAGGCAGTAATGGACACCGCCGCCGAACGCGAGATGGTCGGTCGGATTGCGGTCGAGGTCGAAGGTGTCCGGGTCGGGGTAGTGGCGCGGGTCCCGGTTGGCGGCCGCGAACAGCAGCAACACCCGTGCGCCGGCCGGGATCGTGTGCGCCCCCACGGTGTAGTCGCACGTCGCGGTGCGGTAGAAGCCCTGCACCGGTGAGCCCATCCGCAGCTGCTCTTCAACCGCGGCCGGAATCAACTCCGGGTGTGCACGCAGCCGCGCGTACAGTTCGGGCCGCTGAGCCAGCGTCAACAGCAAACCGGACAACATGTTGGTCGTCGTCTCGCTGCCGGCGCCGATCAACATCGCCGCACTCCAGAAGATCTCGTCGTCGGTGAGCACGTCGTCGGCGTCGGCGGGCGTCATCATCGAGATCAGGTCGTCGCCGGGAGTGCGGCGCCGTTGCGCGATCAGCGGATCGAGGCTGCGGCGCATCGCCGCGGTGGCGCTTCCCGAGCGCGCCGAAAGCCTGATGCCCTTCGGGGTCAGCGGCGCGAAGGCGCCCGCCACCATGTCATCGGACCACGCCACGAACTGCGGCTGGTCGTGCTGCGGGATGCCGAGCATCCTGGCGATCAGCCGGGTCGGCAGCGGCTTGGCGAGGCCGTTGACGGCCTCGGTGTGGCGCTGGGCGATCACGGTGTCGACCAATTCGTCGGCGACCTCGTTGATGTTGGTCTGCCAGGCCGCCATGGCCCGCGCGGTGAACGCGCGGGAGACGAACTTGCGCAGCCGGGTATGGGCTGGCGGATCGGCGGCGTTCATCGACGGCAGGTACACCCGGAATCGGCTCTGACTTTGAGCCGACGAGAGTTCTTCGTTGTCGCGCAACGCCTTTCGAACATCGTCGTAGCCTGCGATGATCCAGATGCCGCGTTTGCGGTTGTACCAGACTCCTGGGACGTCGTCGCCGTTCAACAGCGACTGGTAGCCCGGGTACGGATCGTGCATGATTTCGGCCGAGAACGGGTCGAAGTCGGTGTGGGGCGCGGTTTCTCGGCCGGTCAACGAGTACCTGTACGAGGTGGCCTTATCGCGCGCCACCCCGAGCGCCCCGTCGACACCGACCTTCATCAGGCTGGCGCGAAATCGCAGCCTGCGAGCCAGCGTCATGCGGACAAACCCTCTCGTGAAGACTTACCGACGCACGGGCAATAGCCCGGAAGAACCTCAGTCCTTCGTGAGATGATATGCGCGGTAGTCGATTTCGCCACGCTCTAGGTCGTTGTAGAACCACGACCCGTCCACCACGGCAAACTCACGACCGAACTTACGCAGGAAGGCCGGCAGGCGAGTGTTGATGATCTCGTTCGAACGAGCCGAGTTCTTCTTGAGGCCGCGCAGAACCTCGTCGTTGATGACCCGCGACGACACCTGCCGCATACCCGAGTTCGCCAGATCCGATTCCCAGTTACCGAAATTGTCGCGGTTGCGGAAGTCCACATGAAGGAAATGCCCACCGGGCCGGAGCACGCGGCGGACCTCGCTGAGGAAGCGGTCGAAGTGCGGGTAGATGTGCGAGGCCTCGACGTTGATCACCGCGTCGAAAGACTCGTCCGGAAACGGCAGGTTCTCGGCATCACCGTGCACGAAGCTCAAGCCCGGCACCTTGTGCCGCTCATTGCAGAATTTGACGCCCGCGGCATTGAAGTCCAGGCCGGTGTAGGAGGCCGGCTTCAGCGTGCGGGACAGGTACGAGGCGCCGCCACCGTGGCCGGAACTGCACTCCAGCACCTTCTTACCGGCGAGGTCGACGCCGTCCTGGGTGGCGCACTGGTGGTAGAGCTGAATGCTGTACCGATTGGGCTCGTCGGCCGGGTCGAGGGACAGCCCGAGCGGCGGGTCTTCCTCGTAGCCCCAGTTCAGGAACTGAACGTCGTCGCCGTGATTCAAGCGCTTGGTCATCAGCGGGTACCAGTACCGGAACAGCTTCTTGTACGTCGCCGTCGAACCGATGCGGTAGACGAGACTTGCGCCAACGTTGTCCAAGGAAGGGCTACGAACCATGCAGGAAGTATCGCACAGCGTCGGATGTGCTTTAGGTGGCATGCCGCCTTACCGCCGGCGTGCATCGATGCCCAAAACGCAGTGCCGCGCCAAACTCGCCCAACCTCAACGAAACGTGATTGTGAAGTATCGCCCAAACGCCTGATGAGCTGCGCGGCAAGGGATTTAAGCTGCGTTCACCGAAACTGCACTGTTGGCCCGCTGCGGTTCACTGCGATAACGCGATGCGGGACCGCTGATTCGGCAGATGCGCCACATCAACAGGGCGAACGGATTCATCAAACCGAGATCGTCGCACAACATGCGGATGTCGCCGAGCATGTCTCGCAGCGTCTGACGCGAGCGCCCGCCGCCGGAGTACAGCTCCTTGCGCACCGAGCGGGGGATGCCGAACTGGCGGAAGAAGCGCCGCGACGGCACGACCATCGCCTGGCCCAGCATCCGCATCACGACCGGCACGTAGAGCGACAGCCAGAATCGGGTGTACCACCTCAATCGGGGGACACGCCGATGCAGGTACTCGTGGGCAAAGGAGATGTGGCGGGCCTCTTCGGCGACGTGAATCGCGATCAGGTCCTGCATTATCGGGTGAATCGACCGCGGCTCGGGTTCGCGCAACAGATTGGTCTGCAGGTAATCGAAAGGCACTTCCCCGGCCAGCACCCCGAAGAAGAAGGCATTCGGCAGCGGGCCGGCGTAAAGCGGGACGATCGGCGACAGCACCCGCAGCCAGCGCGGCATGCCCGGGACGTCGATGCCGATGCGGTTGACGATCTCCTGAAACATCAGGCTGTGACTGCACTCCTCGATGGACTCGTGCACGCAATAGCGGTATTCGGGTGAGCCGTTGGGGACCCAGAACGCGTAGTGCAGCAGGCCGCGGACCAGGACACCCTCGAACTGCGTGCCGACCTTGGCCATATTGGCTTGGCGCCACATGCCGATGGCGACCTGCTTGTCCAGCGGCTGGGCCTGGTACCAGGGATGACTTCCCAGCGGATCCAATGTGGAGAGGACCCAGCGCGGGTCATTCTCGGTGACGGAGAAGATCGGCGCTTCCCAATTGACGTCGGTGTAGGGATTGAAGTGGCGCACCGACGCTTCCGACAGCGATGTCAAGGTGGCGACGTAATCGGCGTCGTCGCTGAGGTCCATGTTGCGCCTCAGGCGCCTGGCCGCTCCGCGGAAGGCCAGCGTCAGAACCGCGCCCACCAAGAGGACGGCGCCCAGTACGATCAAGCAGATCGCCAGTGTGACCGGCAACTGAGTCCTCCCTCCGGCTCAGCGTGGCATGCGACATTCTGCACATGCGCTTCACCGGGCACGGTCCGGCTGGGAGCCTACCGGGTGAGAGTGAAAGTCCTGGTTCGGAACGGCTTCAATCTCGTGTCTATCTCAAGTGCCCCCGGTGACTCGTGATCAGCGTCGGTGTGCCCGTCGAACAGTAGGACCTTATTAGACAGTACACACCCCGTGTCCGCTTGTTGACCCTCCGCCTCGAGAGACTACGGGATCATCACAACGGCGCCGCGCGGGGTTCCTGTTCACGCCGCCGGCCGCCCGGTTGCGGGTTCGGTGTCGTTTCACCGTTGGTGCAGCAGAAGCTACCCTTTAGTGCTTATGGATGACCAGCAGTTCGATGTGATCATCGTGGGGGCGGGCTTCGGCGGAATTGGCGCTGCGATCCAGCTGAAGAGCCTGGGGTATGAGAACGTTCTGATCGTCGACCGCGAAGACGATCTGGGCGGAACGTGGCACGTCAACCACTATCCCGGCCTTTCGGTCGATCAACCGTCGCCCACCTTCTCCTACCGTTTCGAGCCCAACCCGTATTGGTCGCGGATGTATGCGCCGGGTTCGGAACTCAAGAGCTACGCCGTGCATGTGGCCGAGAAGTACGACGTCCGCCGTTTCATGCGCTTCAACGTCTGCGTCGAGGGCGCTCGGTGGGACGAGGACGCCCAGGTGTGGCGCCTGGCGTTGGCCGGCGGCGAGACGCTGACCACGCAGTTCCTGATCGCCGCCACCGGCTTTCTGTGCCAGCCCAAGATGCCGGATATCCCTGGGATCGAGACGTTCGCCGGCCGGATCGTCCACACCGCCGTCTGGGATGACGACGTCTCGATGACCGGCCGCCGCGCCGCGGTGATCGGAACCGGCTCCACGGGGGTACAGGTTGTTCCTGAGCTGGCCAAGGAAGTCGCTGAACTCACGGTGTATCAGCGCACCCCGATCTGGGTGCTACCAAAGTTCGACGTGAAGTTCTTCCCGCTGGTGCAACGGCTGTTCGCCAAGTTCCCGGCGACCCAACGCGCCCTGCGCGGGTACACCGACGCGATCCTGGAATGGTCGATGGTCGTCACCATGTGGAAGTTCCGGTACTTCAAGCTCTTCAACAAGGGCATCTCGCAGTTCTCCAGGCTCTACCGGCTGCTCTTGGTGCGCAACCGGGAATTGTCGCGAAAGCTGGACCCCGACTTCGACTTCGGCTGTAAGCGGCCGACCATCTCCAACGACTTCTACCGGGCGTTCACCAAGTCGCACGTGCATCTGGAGACCAACGGGATCGACCGGATCGAGGCCGACGGTATCGTCGCCAACGACGGCACCAAGCGTTTTATCGACACCCTGGTTTTGGCAACCGGATTCGACGTCTGGGAGGCCAACCTGCCCGCGATCGAGGTGATCGGACGTGGCGGTAAGAACCTCGGAAAGTGGTGGCGTGAAACCCAATTCCAGGCCTATCAAGGCATTTCGATGCCCGGGTTCCCGAACTTCCTGTCGATGGCCAGCCCGTACGCCTGGGTGGGCCTGTCGTGGTTCAACACCGTCGAGTACCAGATGAAGCACATGGAACGGCTTTTCGGTGAGATGCAGCGGCGTGACGCCCACACCTTCGAGGTCACCGAGGACGCCAATGCCCGCTTTCTGGAGCGGATGACCACGCTGATGAAAGACTCCGCGTTCGAACTTGGCAACTGCGTCGGTTCACGGTCGTACTGGTTCCGCAACCACACCGGCAAGGGTGAGGCGCCGTTGTTCCGTCCGACATCGGTGCGCAGCGCCGTGAAGGAGCAGGAGAGCTTCCCGCTGTCGGACTACGCGATCACCTGACCTGGACTCAGTCCTTGATGAACTGGTAGATCCGGTATTCGGCGCCGCCGCTCTCGATGACGTTGTAGATCCCGGTGCCCGGCACCCCGGCGAAGTGGCGGCCGAACGGCCGGAACCACGTTGGCAGCTGCGCGCTGATCAGGTCCAGTTTGTGCTGCGCACTGGCGTCCAGTGAGCGGATCACGCCGTCGTTGATGACGCGCATGGACACCTGTCGTAGCGGCATCTTCTCCAGCGCGCCCTCCCACACCGGGAATTCGGCGCGGCCGCGGAAGTCGGCGTAGAGCAGGCTGCCGCCCGGCTTCAGCACCCGGTTGACCTCGGAGAGAAACTTCTCCAGGTTCGGGTAGGCGTGCGAGGCCTCGACATTCACCACCGCGTCAAAGCTGTTGTCGCCGAACGGCAGATCTTCGGCGTTTCCGTGCACGAAGTTCAAACCGGGCAGCTTGTGGTGCTCGGTGCAGTAGGCGACACCGTCCGGGTTGTAGTCCAGGCCGGTGTAGGAGGCCGGGGAGAAGGTGCGCATGATGTAGGACGCGCCGCCGCCGTGGCCGCAGCTGCACTCCAGCACTTTCTTGCCTTCCAAGTCGATCTGAGAGGCGACCTGGTTGTAGAGGTTGATCGAATACCGGTTGGCCGCGTCGTTCTCGTCCAGCGGCAGGTTCAGCGGCGGGTCACCCTCGTAGCCGTAGTTGAGGAACGTGACGTCCTGGGTGTTGAGCCGGCGGGTGAGGAACGGGTACCAGACTTTGTTCATGAAGGCCTTGTAGCCGCGGTAGCCGATGTCGGTGACGCGTTCCTTGGTCGTAGGCATGCCGGGAAGTATGCCAGGCCAGGGTCGGGGTCAGCTGCTGCGGTCGGCGACAGAGACCGAGTCGCGACTTTTCGCTGCGGCGTCGGTGCGACGGTAAACCACCGCGCGTGCGCCCTTGCCCGGCGCGATCGCCACGCCGCGGAAGTTGCGGCCCTCGTCGGGTGCGTCAGTGGGGGTGAAGCGGAACTCGCGGAACAGCGTCCGCAGCGTGACATCCATTTCCATGTGCGCGAAAGATGCTCCGACGCAACGGTTGATGCCGCCACCGAAGGGCACCCAGCGGAAAGACGGCGGCTGGTTGCCGATGAATCGGTCCGGGTTGAACGCTTCCGGATCGGTGTAGTTGACGTCGGACTCGTGAGCGAGTTGGAAGTCGACCATGATCGCGGTGTCCGGCGGAAGAACCCAATCGCCCACCCGGACTCTGGCCTTCGTGGTGCGCAGTGAGGCCGCGATTGTCGGCCGTACGCGCTGGATTTCGTAGATCGTGGCGGCTCGCAGGTCGGATCCGCCCGCATCGACTTCTTCGGTGAGTCGCGTCATCACCTCGGGGTGGCGGCGCAACCGCTCGATGGCCCATGCCAATTGGGACGCGGTGGTCTCATGACCGGCGGCGACGAGGGTGAGTAACTCGTCGGCGATATGGCGATCGGAGATCGGTGTGCCGTCCTCGTAGCGGGCCTGCAGCAGCAGCGCGAGCATGTCGGTTCGACCTTCCAGCGACTCCTCGGCGCGGGCTTCGGCGAGCAGTTCGTCGATCACCGCGTCGAAGCGGCGTCGAAACCCGGCCAGTTTGCTGCCGGGGCTCCAGCGACCGTATTCGCGTCGCACGACCGGTGGCATCCGCTGCATCAGGGAGCCCAGCGTGATCAACGACGGGATGACGGCCTTGAGCTCATCGAGGGCGTCGGCCCGTTCGCCGAAGGTGGCCCGCATGATCGCGTTGAGCGTCAGCCGCGTCATCGATTCGAGGGTTTCGAACTCCTGGCCCTCCGGCCAATTGGCGGTCTCGCGCAGCACCTCGTCTTCGACGAGCTGCTCGTAGTTCTTCACCCGCTTGCCGGAAAAGTTGGGCAACACCAGCTTTCGTCGCTCGGAGTGCTCCTTGCCGAGCAGGCTGAAGGTAGAGCCGGGCCCGAACGCCTGGCCGAGCACCTTGGTCGGGCGTTCGATCAGGTCGAAGCTGGCGCTATATACCTCTTTGACGATGTCGCGGTCGTGAACGACGATCATCTTGCCGAAGACCGGCAGATTGATCATGAAGGGACCGCCGTAGCGCCGGCTCAGCCATGGCGCGACCGAGTATTGCAGCGACGTCAGGAACAGCACGCTCTGCACGAGCTTGGGCAACCGCAGCGCGGGCGGCAGCCGTACCGGATCGGTCGTCGCCGTTGCCATGTCGCCCCCTTCTCGTTGTCTAGCAGCGAATTTCAGCGTGCCGAGACGCCGTCAGTCCTTGGTGAACAAGTACACGCGGTAGGTGTACTCGCTGCCGCGCAGCGCGCCGTTGAAAGCCCAGTCGGTCATGTCGCTGGCATAGCGGGCGAAGGTGCGGCTGACCGCCGAGCCGTGGTGCTGGGCGATCCGCTCCTGCTTGCGCGGGGTGTTCTTCTCGTTGCCGCGCAGCACATTCTGGTCGATGACCGCCATGGAAATCTGTCGCAGACCCGAGTTGGACAGGTCGGCTTCCCATTGGGCGACCTCCGAACGCGGACGGAAGTCGGTGTAAAGCAAATGCCCGCCCGGCTTGAGCACGCGCTTGACTTCGCTGAGGAACTTCGGGACGTCGGGGTACAGGTGCGAAGCCTCGACATTGACCAGTGCGTCGAACGACTCGTCGGCGAACGGCAGAGCCTGCGCGTTGCCCTCCACGAAATCCAGGTTGGCCAGGTGGTGGCGGTTCTTGGCGAATTCGATGCCGGCCGGGTTGAGGTCCAGTCCGGTGTAGGAGGCGGGATGCTGGGTGCGCACCAGATATGAGGCCCCGCCGCC
>NZ_JBYCLD010000085.1:0-6321 GCF_057473725.1 Mycobacterium sp. TH-M11
CCCGCTGACCATCCAAGCCCTGCCCGGCGCCGAACTGGGCCTGCGGATCGAATACGACACGGCCGCGTTCGACGCCGCGGACATCGAAGCACTGGCCAGACGATTCACCCGGGTGCTGGCCGCGATGGCCGCTGACCCCACCCGCCCGCTGTCGACCATCGACGTCCTCGACGCCGCCGACCACGCCCGTCTACACAGCTGGGGCAATCACGCGGTGCTGACCCAACCCACCCCAACCGGCGTCTCGATCCCGGCGGCATTCGCCACCAGGGTGGCACAGCACCCCGACGCCATCGCGATCAGCGACCAGGGCCGCACCCTCAGTTACCGCGAACTCGACACCGCCGCCAACCGGCTGGCCCACCTGCTGAGCCGTCGCGGCGCGGGCCCCGGACAACGGGTCGCGCTGCTGATGACCCGCAGCGCCGACGCGATCGTCGCGATCATGGCCGTCCTGAAGACCGGCGCCGCCTACCTACCCGTCGACCCCGCGCTGCCCGACACCCGGATCGCGCTCCTCCTGTCCGACGCCGCACCCATCACCGTCCTGACCACCACCGCGTTGCGCGACCGCCTACAGCATCCTGACGTGCCCGTCATCACCGTCGACAACGCCGGCAGCACCACCGAACCGCACCCCCCGCTACCCCACCCCGACCCCGGCGACATCGCCTACCTGATCTACACCTCAGGAACCACCGGCACACCCAAAGGCGTTGCCATCACCCATCGCAACGTCACCGAACTGTTCCGCTCACTGCACACCCACCTGCCCCCGGCAGGGGTCTGGTCACACAGCCACTCGCTGGCCTTCGACGTCTCGATTCAGGAAATCTTCGGTGCGCTGCTGGGCGGCGGGCGACTGGTGATCGTGCCCGAATCCAGCACCCTGGCACCCACCCACCTGCGCGCCCTGCTCGCCGCGGAACACGTCACCGTCCTCAGCCAAACCCCGTCGGAGGCAGGTGCGTTGTCCCCGGCGGGCTTGGAGTCGGTGTCGTTACTGATCGGCGCCGAGCCCTGCCCCGCCGAATTGGTGGATCGCTGGGCGCCGGGCCGGGTGATGCTCAATGTGTACGGCCCGACCGAGACGACGGTCGACGCATCGATCAGTTCGCCCTTGACACCGGGATCCGGCGTGGTGCCGATCGGTGCGCCGCTGTCCGGGGCGGCGTTTTTCGTGCTGGACGGCTGGCTTCGGCCGGTCCCGACGGGTGTCGTCGGGGAGTTGTATGTGGCCGGTCGTGGTGTGGGCCTGGGGTACCTGGGCCGGGCCGGGCTGACCGCGTCACGGTTTGTGGCGTGCCCGTTCGTGGCCGAGGGGGCGCCCCCGACACGGATGTATCGCACGGGCGACCTGGCGCGCTGGGGTGGCGATGGGCAACTGCACTACCTCGGGCGCGCCGACGAGCAGGTCAAAATCCGCGGCTACCGCATCGAACTCGGCGACGTCCAGGCCGCGCTGGCCGCCCAGCCCGGCGTCGAGCAGGCCGCGGTGATCGCCCGCGAAGACCGTCCCGGTGACAAGCGACTGGTCGGCTACATCACCGGCACCGCCGACCCCGCCAACACCCGTGCGGCGCTGGCCACGACGCTGCCCGCCTACATGGTGCCTGCCGCCGTCGTCGCACTGAGCGCGCTGCCCCTGACGGTCAACGGCAAGCTCGACACCCGCGCGCTACCCGCGCCCGAATACTCAGACCGCGGCCACTACCGCGCCCCCACCGACGCCCTCGAACACACCCTGGCCGACCTCTACGCCAACGTGCTTGCCGTCGAGCACGTCGGCATCGACGACTCGTTCTTCGATCTGGGCGGGCATTCGCTGCTGGCCATGCGCTTGGCCGCACGCATCAGCGCCGCCCTCGGCGTCGACGTCCCCGTCCACACCATCTTCGACCAAGCCACCGTCGCCGCACTGGCCCAGTGGGCACGCCCACACATCGCCCAACCGGCCGTTGCGGCATTGACGGCGCACGAGCGGCCTGCGGTGATTCCGTTGTCCTTCGCCCAGCAGCGGCTGTGGTTCATCGACCAGTTACAAGGTCCGTCGCCGGTGTACAACATGGCGGTGGCGTTGCGGCTGTGCGGGCCGCTCGACATCGAGGCGTTGGCCGCGGCGCTGTGCGATGTGGTCGAGCGCCACGAAAGCCTGCGCACGCTGTTCGTCGCCACCGACGGCACTCCCGCGCAGTGCGTGCTGCCGCCCGAGCGGGCCAATTTCGGCTGGCAGGTCGTCGACGCCAGCGGATGGCCGGCCGCAAGGCTGACCGAGGCGGTCGACCGGGCGACCAAGTACGCTTTTGATCTTTCCACCGAGATCCCTTTGCAGGCAGAGGTTTTCCGGGTCAGCGACAACGAGCACGTGTTGGTGGGCGTGGTGCACCATATCGCCGCCGACGGCTTGTCGGTCACTCCGCTGGTTCGGGATCTGGGAATGGCCTACGGCGCCCGGTGCGCCGGACAGCCGCCCGACTGGCCCGCATTGCCGGTGCAGTACGTGGATTACACCTTGTGGCAGCGTGCGCAGCTCGGCGACATCGACGACGACGGCAGTCCCATCGCCGCGCAACTCGCCTACTGGGAGGGCGCTCTGGCCGGCATGCCCGAGCGGCTAGCGCTACCCACCGATCGGCCCTATCCACCGGTCGCCGACCAGGACGGCGACACCGTGGCGGTGGACTGGCCGGTTGAGTTGCAGCAGCAGGTTGTTCGGGTGGCCCGCGAACACAACGCGACCAGCTTCATGCTGATCCAGGCCGCCCTGGCCATCCTGCTGTCCAAGCTCAGCGCCAGTTCTGATGTGGCAGTGGGGTTTCCGATCGCCGGACGGCGAGATCCAGCGCTGGACGAGTTGGTGGGTTTCTTCGTCAACACCCTGGTGCTGCGCGTCGACCTGACCGGTGATCCCACCATCGCCGAGGTGCTGGACCAGGTCCGCGTGCGCAGCCTGGCCGCCTACGAGCATCAAGATGTGCCCTTCGAAGTCATCGTCGAGCGGCTCAACCCCACCCGGTCCCTGACTCACCACCCCCTGGTGCAAGTGTTGCTGGACTGGCAACACCTGCCGGCCGATACCGGCCAGACCACCGGCGGGCTGACCCTCGGCGACCTCGCCGTCACCCCGCTGCCGGTGGACACCCACACCGCCCGGGTGGACCTGTCGTTTTCGTTGGCCGAGCGGTGGAGCAACGACGGTGAACCCGCCGGGATCGACGGTGCGGTGGAATTTCGCACCGACGTGTTCGACGCCGCCGGCGTCGCGCTGTTGGTCACCCGGTTGCGGCGGGTGGTCGCGGCGATGACCGCCGATCCGGCCCGCCGGCTGTCGTCGATCGATCTGCTCGATCAGGCCGAGCATGCCGACCTGGATCGGTGGGGCCACCGGGCGGTGTTGAGTCATCCCGCACCCACTCGGGTGTCGGTCCCGACGCTGTTCGCCGCGCAGGTGGCCAGGAAACCGGGGGCCGAAGCGGTGACCTTCGGGAACCTGTCGATCACCTACCGGCAGCTCGACGAAGCCGCTGACCGGTTGGCGCACCTGCTCGCCGACCGAGGGGTCGGCCGGGGTGCCTGCGTGGCAGTGGTACTGGAGCGCTCGGCGCAGGCCGTGGTCGCGATGCTCGCGGTCCTGAAAACCGGTGCGGCTTACCTGGCGATCGACCCCGCGCTGCCCGACGCGCGGATCGGGTTCATGCTCGACGACGCCGTCCCGGTCGTCGCGATCACCAGCGCCGGGTTGCGCACTCGGCTGCACGGGCGCGACCTCCCGGTCATCGATGTCGACGACCAGTTTGTGCACGCACAGCCCCGCACCGCGCTGCCGGTACCCGACCCCGATGACATCGCCTACGTGATCTACACCTCGGGCACTACCGGAACACCCAAAGGCGTTGCCGTCACGCACCACAACCTGAATCATCTGGCGGCGTCCTCGCCCCGGAGCCTGCCCGCGACGCAGGTGTGGACGCAGTGTCACTCGTACGCGTTCGACTTCTCGGTGTGGGAGATCTGGGCCGCGTTGTTAGGCGGCGGCCGGCTGGTAGTGGTCCCCGATTCGGTGGTCCGCTCACCCGACGATTTCCAGGCGCTGCTGATCGCCGAACAGGTGAACGTGCTCACCCAGACGCCGTCGGCGGTGGCCGCCCTGAGCCCGGAGGGGCTGGATGCGGTGGCGCTGCTGCTCGGTGGCGAGGCCTGTCCGTCCGAGGTGGTGGATCGCTGGGCGCCGGGTCGGGTGGTGATCAACGCCTACGGCCCCACCGAGGCCACGGTGTACGCCTCGCTGAGCGCGCCGCTGTCGGTGGGTGTCGACGTGGTGCCGATCGGCGCGCCGGTGTCGACGACGGCGCTGTTCGTGCTCGACGAATGGTTGCGGCCGGTGCCGACGGGTGTCGTCGGGGAGTTGTATGTGGCGGGCCGGGGTGTGGGCCTGGGGTATCTGGGCCGGGCCGGGCTGACCGGATCGCGGTTTGTGGCCTGCCCGTTCGTGACTGCGGGAGCACCTCCGACACGGATGTATCGCACCGGAGATCTGGTGCGCTGGCGTCCCGACGGCCAACTCCACTACCTCGGGCGCGCCGACGAGCAGGTCAAGATCCGCGGGTATCGCATCGAGCCCGCTGAAGTCGAAGCCGCGCTGGCCGCCGTCGACGGTGTGCAGCAGGCGGTGGTGATCGCCCGCGAAGACCGCCCCGGGCAGCCCCGTCTGCTCGGCTACATCACCGGCACCGCCGACCCCGCCGACGTCCGCGCGGCGCTGGCCGCGACGCTGCCCGCCTACATGGTGCCCGCCGACGTCGTCGCACTGAGCGCGCTGCCCCTGACGGTCAACGGCAAGCTCGACAAACGGGCCCTGCCGGTGCCGGAGTACGACGACACCGATCGCTACCGCGCCCCGAGCGGGGTCGCCGAGGAAATCCTGGCGGGTATCTACGCGCAGGTACTCGGCCTCGAACGGGTCGGCGTGGACGACTCGTTCTTCGACTTGGGTGGAGATTCGCTGTCGGCCATGCGTCTGGTCGCTGCCGTCAACAACCAAATGGGCGGCGGCCTCAAAGTGCGCGCCGTGTTCGAGGCGCCCACCGTGGCCCAGTTGGCGCTGCAGATCAGCGCCGACGACGCCCTCGATCCGTTGGTGGCCGCCGTTGCGCGGCCCGCGGTCATTCCGTTGTCCTTCGCTCAGCAGCGGCTGTGGTTCATCGACCAATTGCAGGGCCCGTCGCCGGTTTACAACTTGGCGGTGGCATTGCATATCCGCGGAGACCTCGATGCCGACGTGCTGGCCGCCGCGTTGTCCGATGTGGTGGGCCGCCACGAAAGCCTGCGCACGCTGTTCGTGGCCACCGACGGGATACCCCAGCAGCGCGTGCTACCGCCCGAGCGGGCCGACTTCGGCTGGCAGGTTGTCGACTCCACCGGCTGGCCGGCCAGCCGGCTGACGGACGCGGTCGGCGAGGCGACGCGGCACAGTTTCGACCTGGCTACCGAGATACCCCTGCGCGCAAAGCTCTTTCAGGTCGCCGACGATGAGCACGTGCTGGTGGCCGTGGCGCACCACATCGTCGCGGACGGCTGGTCGATCGCGCCGCTGATCAGTGACCTGGAGACGGCGTATGTCAGCCGGTCTGCGGGCCACACCCCGCGGTGGACCGAGTTGCCGGTGCAATACGTCGATTACACGTTGTGGCAGCGCGCGCAGTTCGGCGACATCGACGACAGCAGCAGCCGCATCGCCGCACAGGTGGATTACTGGCAGCAGACCTTGGCCGGGATGCCCGAGCGGCTGCCGTTGCCCACCGACCGGCCCTACCCACTGGTCGCCGATCAGCGCGGCGACACCGCGGCGGTGGACTGGCCGGTTGAGCTGCAGCAGAACGTTATCCGGGTGGCCCGCGAACACGGCGCGACCAGCTTCATGCTGATCCAGGCCGCCCTGGGCGTCCTGCTGGCCAAGCTCAGCGCGAGTCCTGATGTGGCAGTTGGGTTTCCGATCGCCGGACGACGTGACCCAGCACTAGACGGGCTGGTCGGGTTCTTCGTCAACACCTTGGTGCTGCGACTCGATCTGAGCGGTGACCCCACCGTTGCCGAGTTGCTGGACCACGTGCGCCAACGCAGCCTGGCCGCCTACGAACACCAAGACGTGCCCTTCGAGGTACTGGTCGAGCGGCTCAACCCGACCCGAAGCCTGACCCATCACCCGCTCGTTCAGGTGATGCTGGCGTGGCAGAACCTGCCCGGAGAGCCCGGCGACCCCGCCGCCGGGTTGCGGCTCGGCGACCTGTCGGTCACCGCGCTGCCGGTGGACACCCACACCGC
>NZ_JBYCLD010000086.1:0-4183 GCF_057473725.1 Mycobacterium sp. TH-M11
GGGCCATTGCGACATACCTATCGTCATCCGGGCCGGTAGACTTGGGAGCGGTGACCGACTCTGGTGATCACGATCTGCTGACGGTGCTCATCAAGCAGGTACAGCACACGGTAGTCGCCGCGGCGCGCTGACCAGGGTCCGTGAAGATTTTCGCGCAGCGGCTTGCCGATGCGGTGCGGATCATTAGCAAGAGGGCCGTAGATGAACTCCACCACAGCGGGTGTCACCCTCGGCGGCAGCTTGTCGATGTCGCGGCGCGCACTGCCGGCAAGGCCCACTGTCCAACTCACCGGTGGCCAACGCCATAGCGGCGCCGGACCTCGCCCTCGGTCATCAGCAAACCCGCCTCGGCTTCCTCGCGCGCCTTCGCGATGTCCTCATGTACGCCGGGCTGCGACTGCCAGTAGAGCGTCTCTTCAAGAGCCTCTAGATCCTCAACAGACATCAGTACCGCCGCGGGCTTGCCGTGCCTGGTAATGGTCACGCGTTCGTGGGTGTTGATGGCACTGTCGATCAACTCGTTCAACTTCGCCTTTGCTTCGGTCAGCGGCAAGGTAGTCATGCCGCCAGGGTATCGCAACGGCACCGAATACGGATCCGCGCAGGGCCGAATACAGCGCCGAATACAGCTCCGACAAGACTGCGACGTGGGGCGCGCTGCTCGCGGATACCCCTCAGATGCGTTCAGCGATGACGAACTGCGAGAACGCCTGCCTGTCGTCAGCCGACGGCACGCCCTCGACCCAGCGGTTCAGCCGGCGCATCTCGTCGTCGGAGTTCTGCGCCGTGGCCCGCCAACCGTGGTCGTTGAGCCAGGTGGCCACGTCGGCGCGGTCGTCGTCGTGATAGATCAGATCCTGAATGTCGACGTTGCGCTCTATGCCGAGCCGCTCGGCCACCCGATTGAGTCGTTCCCGCATTTCCTGCCGACGCTCGTCGCCGTGATTGGCGGCGGTCTCGGCGGCGATCCGGCTGCCGGCCACGCTCAGCTCGGTGACCTGCGCAAACAGCCGATCCTGGGCATCGGCGGGCAGATACATCAATAGCCCCTCGGCCAGCCAGGCCGTCGGCGCAGTCGCATCGAAACCCGCGGCGACCAGGGCTGCCGGCCAATCCTGACGCAGATCGATCGCCACCTCGTGGCGGTCGGCCGACGGCGTCGCACCGTGCGCCGCCAGCGTCGCCGCCTTGTACTCCAGCACCTTGGGCTGGTCGATCTCGTAGACCGCGGTGCCGGCCGGCCAGTCCAGCCGGTAGGCCCGCGAATCCAGCCCGGACGCCAGGATCACCACCTGACGGATACCGGCAGCAACAGCCGCTGCGAAATGGGCGTCGAAGAAATGGGTGCGCACCGCCTGGTAGCCCCGCATGTGCTCGAAGATCGCCGCGGCCTCGGCGTCGATCTCGGCCACCTGCTCGAGCAGCGAGCTGTCGAGCATCTTTTCCCAGACGCCGGTAGCCGCCTCGCTGACCAGGATCTTCGCGAACGGGTCACGGATCAGTGGGTCGGGTCTGTCGGTCTCGGCCGCGCGGGCGGCCGCCACCATGACCGCGGTGGTGCCCACACTTTCGGTGATGTCCCAGGTGTCGTCGTGGCTACGCAATGCGCTCATCGCAAGCTCCTCAGTCGTTGTCGTTGGGTCGGTCGCCGAGTTCGGCGCGCAGCAGTGTGGTGGTGAAGGCCTCGTCGGCCAGATCGGCGGGAATCGGCCGGCCCAGCCTCGCCATCTCGTCGGCGTTGCCGACCGCGTCGACGCGCCAGCCGTGCTCGATCAGCCACTCCGCGGCGTCGGCCCGATCACTTTCCTGATAAGTCAGGGTCTCGACGTTGATGTCCAGGCCCAGCCGCTGACGCATCCGGTCGAACCGCGCCCGCCGCGCGACCCGACGCGCTTCGCTGTCGGCCGTGCCGAGGCTGAACGATTCGACGGCCACCCGGCTGCCGGGAGCGCTGAGCCCGGTCACGATGTCGAACAGCCGGTCCTGAGCTTCGGCCGGCAGGTATGGCAGCAGACCTTCGGCCAGCCAGGCGGTCGGGCGGCCCGGGTCGAAACCCGCGGCCGTCAACGCGGCGGCCCAGTCGTCGCGCAGGTCGACCCGAACGGTCCGGCGCTGCGCCGTCGCAGCCGCGCCGGCCGATTCGAGCGTGGCCGTCTTGTAGGCGACCACCTGCGGCTGGTCGATCTCGTAGACGACGGTGCCGACGGGCCAGTCGAGCCGGAAAGCCCGGGAGTCCAGGCCCGCGGCCAGGATCACCACCTGCCGGATCCCGTCAGCGACAGCGTCTGCGAAGTACGAGTCGAAGTAGTGCGTGCGCACGGCCTGGTAGTCGATGGCCAGCCGGTGGGCTCGCCGTCCGTGGTCGTCGTCGCCGATCCAGTCCAGCGAACTGGCCAGCCGCTCCCACGGCTGCCCGGCGGCGGAGACCAGCAAATAGGCGAACGGATCGCGGATCAACGGGGCCTCGGACCCGGTCTCGACGGCGCGGGCCGCAGCCACGCTCAAGGCGGTGGCGCCCACGCTTTCGGTGATGTCCCAGCTATCGCCCGCGGAGCGCATCGAGGTCGCAGCAGTTACGTCGGTCATAGCGCCCACATACTACCGAATAAGTTAGGCAACCTATATGGTTGTGTGTGCTACCTCACTGCTGTCGGCTCAGGCTTTGGGTCAGCAACAATTTCAGCTGCTCGATGATTGCGTCGAATTCGGCGCGGCCGCCGACAAAGCCGGCATAGAACCCCATCCCCAGCAGCACCGCCAGCAGCATCTCGGTGAGCGCGACGGCGTTGGTGCCTTGGCTCAGTTCGCCGTTGCGGATGCCGTCGTTGATCGCCCACAGCAGGAACGAGCGGGTCGCGTTCACCGAGTCGCTTTCCGGCCGGCTCAATTCCGGGTGACGGTGCGATTCCAACGTGGCGGCGATCAGAAATGCCGATGCGGCGCGGTTCTCCAGTTCGGCTTCGACGGTGCCTTCGATGAAGGTTGACACCCGACCGGTCAGCGTTGTCTCCTCGCGGGCCCGCTGAGTACTCGCGGCGACCATGCCGTCGTTGGTGTCGTCCAGCACCTGCCAGTACAGGGCGCGCTTGTCTGCGAAGTAGTGGTTGATCGCGGGCCGGGTCAGGTCAGCGCGCACCGCAATCGCCTGGAAGGTGGCCCCGTCGTAACCGCGTTCGCTGAACACCTCACGCGCGGCCGACAGAATGCGCTTACGTGTTTCAGCAGCCTTTGCTGCAGGGGGGCGCCCCGGCCCCCTGCTCGCTGGCTGCACCACACGCTGATTGTGCCATAGGTCACACCTACGATTCTCATAAAATCGAGCCGCCAGCTAGCCGGCAGCGGTGTGCGGCCTCAGACCGTCGGGGGGAATGCTGCCGAATCTGCCGGCCTGGAAGTCCTCGATCGCCTGGATCACCTCGGCCTTGGAGTTCATCACGAACAGGCCGTAATGAAACACCGGCTCGCGGATCGGCCGCCCACCCAGGATCAGGACCTCCAGCGCGGGAACCCGCGACTCCTGCGACGGTGCGGCGCTGATGGCGATGCGGTCGCCAGGCCCCAGAACCACCAGTTGGCCCTGCGTCACCGGATGAGACACCGGTCCGACCGAGCCGCGCCCGGCCAGCACGTATACCAGCGCGTTGTAGTCGCGGTTCCACGGGATGTCCAGGCGCGCGCCAGGCTGAATCGTCGCGTGCGCCAGGGTGATTGGCGTATGCGTGACGCCGGGGCCGCGACGGCCGTCGACCTCGCCCGCGATGACGCGGATCAGCGCGCCACCGTCGCCGGACGACAGCAAGCCGATATCGTGGCCTTCGATGGCCTGATACCGCGGGGTGGCGAACTTGTCTTTTTTCGGCAGGTTGACCCACAACTGGATGCCGTGGAACAGCCCGCCGCTTTCGACCAGTTCCGCCGGCGGCGTCTCGATGTGCAGGATGCCCGCACCCGCGGTCATCCACTGTGTCGCGCCGTCGGTGATCAAGCCGCCGCCGCCGTGCGAATCCTGATGCGCGAAGCGGCCGTCGATCATGTAGGTGACCGTCTCGAAGCCGCGGTGCGGGTGCCAGTCGGTGCCCCTGGGCTCACCGGGCAGGTATTCCACCTCGCCCATCTGGTCCATGTGGACGAATGGGTCCAGTGCTGCGCTGCTGACGCCGTGGAACGCGCGGACCACCGGGAA
>NZ_JBYCLD010000087.1:0-3570 GCF_057473725.1 Mycobacterium sp. TH-M11
CCAACTCGTGCAGCGTGCCGGTCAGCGGCAACAGGTCCTGGGCATGGGCGGCGGTGCTGGCGGCCTGGGCGACCGCGCCGGCCTGGCCGCTCAGGCCGATCGGGTTGGTCGTCGGCGGCGGGGACTGGAACGATGTCAGCGTGCTTGCCGACGACGACGCCCCGGCGTAGCCGTACATCGCGGCGGCGTCTTGGGCCCACATCTCGGCGTAGTGGGCTTCGGCCGCCATGATCGCGGCGGTGTTCTGTCCGAAGAAGTTCGTCGCGACCAGCGCCGCCAGCAACGCGCGGTTGGCGGCGATCACCGGCGGAGGGACCGTCGCGGCGAACGCCGCCTCGTAGGCGGCCGCGGCGCTCTTGGCCTGCACCGCGGACTGCTCGGCGAGGGCGGACGTGGTCTGCAGCCAAGCCACATACGGTAGGGCCGCACCCGCCATCGCCGTCGACGCTGCGCCGGACCACGCCGACCCAGTCAACTCCGAGACCGACGAGGCGTAGCCCGTCGCGGCCAGTTCGAGTTCGTCGGCCAGCGCGTCCCATGCCGTCGCGGCCGCCAGCATCGGTCCTGACCCCGGACCGGCGTACATCCGCCCGGAATTGATTTCAGGAGGAAGCAATCCGAAATCCATCTGTGCCCGTTCCCCCTCTCTCAGCTGTCTAGGTTGGGGCGAGATAGCCCGACTCAGGTGCGCTGCGCTCAACCGCCGATCGGCGAGCGGGACACCACGCTGCCGCGGCGCGACGCCGCGTGGGCTGTTGCGCTACCAAGCCCTCGGCCGACCACTGTGCCCAGCATGGTCTCGCCGAAGGCCCCGCCCGGAAAGCCCCCGGGGGCGCCGGCCGCGGCGGCCGGCATGCCGGTGCCCGGCATGTTGAACGAAGCGGGCGTGACCGCCGGAGCCGGCATCGCCCACGTCGGCGGGGCCGATAATGCGCCGATCTTGATCGCCTGCCCGGCGCTCGCGCCCACACCTGACGGCCCGGTGAAGCTGCTGAGCCCCGCACCGCCGAATTTCAGCGCCGCGGGCCCCAGAAACGGTGGGTTCATCGTTTCGGACAGGCCCGCGGGGTTTTCCGCTACCCACGTGAGCAAACCGACGCCGTTGTTGGCATTGCTAAGGGCGTTGGCGGCATCGGCCCAGCTGGCGGCACCGTTACCCCACGCCTGTGAGGAGTAGCCGGCGGTGTTGATCAGCGAAGAGCTGAGGGTGCTCGACGTGCTCGCGGTGCCCGTCGACCCCGTCGAGCCGAACATGCTTTGCAGCTGCGACAGCATCGATTGCACGCTCGAACCGCCGCCAGTGCCGGTGGCCTGGGCGACCGAGGCACTTTGGGCGGTCTGCCCGGCGGGGTTGGTGTTCTGCACCGGCTGGGTGAATGGGGTGAGGTGGGACGCGGTCGACGACGTGCGCGAATAGCTCTGCATCGCCGTGGCGTCTTGGGACCACATCTGGGCGTACTGGCGCTCGGTCTCGCCGATCGCCGCGGAGTATTGCCCGAAGTAGTTGTGCGCGATCAGCGCCGCCAACAGCGACCGGTTGGCGGCGATCGCCGGCGGGGGCACGTGGGCTGCCAGCGCTGACGCGTGTGCACCCGCAGCCGCCTTGGCTTGACCCGCCGTCTGCTCCGCCTGGACCGCAGCGTCGACCAACCAGGTGACAAAAGTCTGGCCGGCGGCCGCCATCGCCGTCGCCGACGGGCCGGTCCACTGTGTGGCGGTCAGTCCTGAAAGCACCGACCTGTATTGGCCCGCAGCGGAGTACAGCTCTGCTGCCAGTGAGTCCCAGGCCTCCGCAGCGGTCAGCAGCGATCCCGAACCGGGACCGCTGTACATGCGACCCGAGTTGATCTCCGGCGGCAGCAAGCTGTAGTCAACGACCATTTCGTGTCCTCTTCCCTTTGCTCCTGATGTCCGCAGCCCCATCCAATTTGGCGTTGCAGGTCACCGGGGTCCGGCGGGTTGCGGCCGATTTGGCCTCGGCCAGGGGGCAATCCGCCCTTCCGACAAATCCACCACACGACGGCAAGATGAACGGCTGATTACAGCTAACCCGTTTGTCCGGTATGGTTTTACTGGGAAATAGCTGGGCACCTCTCCAAAACCTTCGCCGCGGGCCGCCGTAGACGCGCAGGAAAGACAGCTGACCCGTGACGTTCATGCTTCATTTACCTTTCGTTCCAGCCCCGTACATCGCGTGCGATGAGGCTTAATTTTTCATGGGCAATGGAACAGCGTTTCTCACCGCGGTCGTTGCCGGCGCGGCGATCGGGTTAGCTGCGCCGGCCCATGCCGACAACGCCGACACGGTTTTCATCGGTCAACTCGACCAAGCCGGTATCGAGTTCGCCGATCCGCAGGACGCCATTTCGATAGCGAAAAAGGTCTGCGACTTACTCGGGCAGGGACGCCCGCCGGTCACCATCGCGCGGTCGGTGAAAATCACCAATCACCACCTCTCGGGGCACAACGCCGCGCAGTTCGTCGCGATCTCCGCGGACACGTACTGCCCGGCTCTGGAGCCGGCGGCCCAGTCGAATGATTAACGGCGCCTGATGCAAACCTCGCGCGCAGCTGAACACTGCATGAACAGTGCGGGCCCCGCGGGCGCATCAGTAAGGCCTGGCCGATCGCAAAGAACTAAGCTGTTGTCAGACAAGCGATTTCATCACATCCGCTAGCTGCGACAAACAATGAGCCAGACATCAGGTCGTCGTTTGGGAGGGAAAATGAAAGCTGTAAAACCGTTTCTGGCCGCAGCCGCGTTGCTGACTGTGATCGGTGCCGCCGCGCCGGCGAACGCCGATTCTGGCGATTCAGCCTTCCTCGCCTCGCTTGACAAGATGGGCATCCAGTACCCGGATCCGACCCAGGCCCTAGCCGGCGGCCGACAGGTGTGCGATTACATCGCCCAGGGGCACACTTTGAACCAGGCTGCACGCGGGGTGAAAAACGCCAACCCGGATCTGCCGCTGACGCAGGCATCCAGGTTCGTCGAAGCCGCGAAGGCAACGATGTGCAGCCAGTCCCCCGCGGCAGCTTCGTCGTAGTCTCGGGGGCCCGGCAGGCACTCGGGTCGCTATCCGCCGCCGCCGCCGCCCATCGGCGGCAGCGGGCAATACGCGCCGCGCGCGAGAGCCACGAACTGCTCGGCCTGCAACGACGACAGATTGTTCTCCGACGCGACCGTTTGCGCGGTGTCGTTGGGGCTGTGTCCCTGGTGTAGATAGGAACACACCGCTTTGCCGCTGGCGGTGACTTTGTCCGCGGATGGATACGGGATACCCACGTCTTTGAGCGCCTGGAGGAAATTGGCGTCCCGCGGGTCGTCGTCGGCATGCGCCGCACCGGCCGCGCCGAACACGGTGGTTGCACAGCTCACGGCCACCAGCAGCTTCAGCTTCCGCATCATGTCTCCCAGCTCGCGGTCGGATAGCTCGTGATGACGCAATCATAAGCGCCCGACGTGGAAGTGACTGTGCCCGGACCGGTTAGACCGCTGCTTTACCTCGACGAGACTAGCCGCCCAGACAGCCCGGACCGAGCAGCGCCTTGAGGTCGCCCATCAACGCC
>NZ_JBYCLD010000088.1:0-7942 GCF_057473725.1 Mycobacterium sp. TH-M11
AGCCGTCGGCAACACCGAGGCCAGCCCGGCCCGCGACACCAGCGCGTCGTAGACCAGCGTGAAGGACTCCTCGATGCGGGCGTGCACCTGCACCGACGCGCCACCGGGATGACGGGTCAGCGTGGTCACCAGCCGGGCGTTCTCGGCGGCCACCGCGCGCTGTTCGGATGCGGTCAGCACAGCGTCGGGAAGCACCTGTGTCGCAGCGGCTTTCACCAGGGCGGCGAGGTCGGTCTCGCCCCGCGCGGCGTACTCCCAGACGTGCCGGCCGTCGGGCAGCGCAACGTGCGTGCCGGGCATCAGCACCGAGCCGTCACCGGAGAAGTGCGCATCGAGCCAGTGCTCTTTACGTTTGAACCGGGTCGGCGGGATGTTGGCGTAGTCGCCGGGACCGGCGGCGCGGGTGAACAGCGTTCGGATGTCGAGGTCGTGGCCCTGCACGAACAACTGGGCCATCGCCGAAATCATCGACTCGACATCGTCCTGCTTGCGGGCCAGCGTCGGAATCAGCTGGGCGTCAGGCAATCCGGCGGCCGCGGTAGTCAGGCCGATCTGCATCAGCGCGACCGGGTTGGGCGCCAGCTCCAGGAACGTGGTGTAGCCGTTGTCGACGGCGTTGCGGACGCCGTGGGTGAAATACACCGAATGCCGCATGCCCTTGAGCCAGTAGGCCACGTCGTGGATCGGCTCGCCACCGGGGCGGACATAGGTGCCCTCGTGCACCGTCGAGAAGATCCCGACCTTGGGAGCCATCGGCGAAATGCCTTGCAGCTCCGCGGAGAACTCGCCGAGCAGCGGATCCATCTGCGAGGTGTGCCCGGCGCCCTTGGTCTGCAGTTTGCGCGCGAAGCGGCCCTCGGACTCGGCCCGGGCGACGATCGCATCGATCTGCTCGGGTGGTCCACCGATGACGGTCTGACTCGGCGCGGCGTAGACGCACACTTCCAGGCCGGGATAGTCGGCGAACACCGTCTTGAGTTCGTCGGCGGAGTATTCGACGAGCGCCATGAAGCGGATGTACTCGCCGAACAGCATCGCCTCGCCCTCACCCATCAGGTGCGAGCGCGCGCAGATCACCCGGGTGGCGTCAGCCAGCGACAGCCCGCCGGCGAAGTACGCCGATGCCGGCTCTCCCAGCGACTGGCCAATGACCGCAGCGGGTTTCGCGCCGTGCTGGCGGAGCAGCTCGCCCAGCGCAATCTGGATCGCGAAGATCACGACGTTGCTGGTCTCGATGCCGTACTCATGGGAGTCGTCGAGGATGAGCTCGAGAATCGAGTAGCCGCGCTCGTCCTGGATCAGCGCGTCGACCTTGTCGATCCACTCGGCGAAGACCTCGTTGCGCAGGTAGAGGTTCTTGCCCATTTTGCGGTGCTGCGCACCGAATCCGGCCATCGCCCACACCGGGCCGTTGGTGGCCGGGCCGTCGGTGCTGAACACGTAGGGCTTCTGTTTGCCTTCGGCGAGCGCCCGCAGCCCCTTGACCGCTTCCTCGTGGTCATGGGCCAACACCACCGCGCGCGAGCGGCCGTGGTTGCGGCGCGACAGCGCCCGCCCGATCGACTCCAGCGACGACGCTTGTCCCTGCGGGGATTCCATCCAGTCGGCGAGTTCGGCCGCGGCGGCCCGCTTGCGCGAGGTCAGGAACGCCGACACCGCCAGCGGCACGACCGGCGCCGTGGCCTCCTCGGCGGCCAGCTCTTGCAACGCAATCTCCTTGAGCCGCAGAGCTTCCTCAGTAATGCCGGGCAGCTCGTACTCGCCATCGGTGGGCTTGTCACCGTCGATGAACTCGCCGTACTCATCGAACCGCATGCCGCCGACCAGCTCGACGTGCTCATCGGAGGCTGTTGCCTCAGCAGGCTTTTCTTCGGAAGGCTCCGTCGCACGCTCGACCACGTCGCGGGGCAGCACCTCACGCAGCACCACGTGGGCATTGGCCCCGCCGAAGCCGAAGCTGGACACGCCCGCAACCGCGTACCCGCCGTAGCGCGGCCAGTCGGCGACCGTGTCGAGGACCTTCAGATGCGATGCCTCGAAGTCGATGTAAGGGTTGGGTCCGGCGTAGTTGATCGACGGCGGCAGCTTGTCGTGCGCAAGCGCCAACACCATCTTGGTCAGGCTGGCCGCACCGGCCGCCGACTCCATGTGTCCCACATTGGTCTTGATCGCGCCAAGCAGCAGCGGCTTGTCGTTCGCACGACCGCGACCGATCACCCGGCCCAGCGCCTGCGCCTCGATCGGGTCACCGAGCACGGTGCCGGTGCCGTGCGCCTCGACGTAGTCCACGGTGCGCGGGTTGATGCCGGCGTCTTTGTAGGCCCGGCGCAGCACATCGGCCTGCGCGTCGGGGTTGGGGGCGATCAGGCCGTTGGAGCGGCCGTCGTGATTGACCGCGCTACCGGCGATCACCGCGAGGATCGCATCGCCGTCGCGGCGCGCGTCGTCGACCCGCTTGAGCACCAGCATCGCCCCGCCCTCGGAGCGGGTGTAGCCGTCGGCGTCGGCGGAGAACGACTTGATCCGGCCGTCGGGCGAGAGCACTTGGCCGATCTCGTCGAAACCGAGTGTCACGGCCGGGGTGATCAGCGCGTTGACGCCACCGGCCATCGCGACGTCACACTCGCCGTTGCGCAGCGCCTGGATCGCCTGATGGGTGGCGACCAACGAGCTCGAGCAGGCGGTGTCCACCGCGACCGACGGGCCGTGGAAGTCGAAGAAGTACGAAACCCGGTTGGCCACAATCGAACTCGCGGTACCGGTGATGGCGTACGGGTGGGCGACGGTCGGGTCCGACATCGCCAGGTAGCTGTAGTCCATCACCGAGGTGCCAACGAACACGCCGACGGACTCCCCGCGCAGGCTGGACGCCGGGATGCGGGCGTGCTCGAGGGCCTCCCAGGTCAGCTCGAGGGTCATCCGCTGCTGGGGATCGATGTTGTCGGCTTCGGTCTTGGACAACGCGAAGAACTCGGAGTCGAAGCCCTTGATGTCGGTGAGGTAGCCGCCGCGGGTGCGGGCCTTGGCGATCGCCGCGGCCAGCCGTGGTTCATCCATGAACTCCGACCAGCGGCCCTCGGGCAGGTCGGTGATCGCGTCGCGACCCTCCAGCAGCGCAGCCCAGGTCTCGTCGGGAGTGTTCATGTCGCCGGGCAACCGGGTGGCCAGTCCGACGACAGCGATGTCGACCCGCTCGACCGGACCGGTGCGGGTCCAGTCGATGTCGTCATGGTCCGCCTCGGTCTCTGGGTCGCCCTCGACGATCCAGGTGGCCAGCGACTCGATCGTCGGGTGCTCGAACGCGACGGCGATCGAGACCGTGACCCCGATGTGGTCCTCGATGTCGGCGGCCATCGCCACCGCGTCGCGGGACGACAGCCCGAGTTCCACCATCGGCGTGGATTCGGCAATCGTGTCGGGCGACTGCCCAGTTGCCCGTGAGATCCAATCGCGCAGCCAGCGCCGTACCTCGGCGACGGTCATGTCGGTGCGAGCCTTCGGTGCACCGCAGTCGGTGGCCGGTTGGGAGTCGAGATCGATGTCAGTCATGTTCGCGATCAATCAGTTTGGTCCGGAAATGCGTTGGGGGCGACAGTGCCGGCACGCAAGGTGCCGTCGAGGTAGGCGGCGCGGCAGGCGCGGCGGCCGATCTTGCCGCTGGAGGTCCGGGGTACCGATCCGGCCGTCACCAGCAGCAGGTCGCGCACGGTGACCCCGTGCCGGACGGCGATCGCCGCCCGGATGTCGTCGGCGATCGGTTGGTAGTCGAGCTTGTGCGTACCCGCGGCCCGCTCGGCGACGATCACCAGTTGCTCGGACGTGTCGTCCGGGTCGTACTTCAGCCCCGCGTGCGGGTTGTCGAAGACAGCTCGGGGCAACTGGTTGGCCGGCACCGAGAAGGCGGCCACGTATCCGGTGCGAAGCGCCCGGCTGGCTTGCTGCGCGGATTCTTCCAAGTCCTGCGGGTAGTGGTTGCGCCCGTCGACAATCACCAGGTCCTTGACGCGCCCGGTGATGTAGAGCTGGTCCTTGTAATACGTGCCGTAGTCACCGGTGCGGACCCAGGTGCCGTCGTCAGGGGCACCCTCGGCGCGCGACGGCTCGGCGCGCGACTTGAGGATGTTCTCGAAGGTCGCCCGGCTCTCTTCTTTGCGATTCCAGTACCCGGCACCCATGTTGTTGCCGTGCAACCAGACTTCGCCGATCTGCCCGTCGGGCAATTCGGTGGCCGACTCGGCGTCGACGATCACCGCCCACTGGCTGATCCCGACCTTGCCGGCGGAAGCCTGCGCGACGCCGTTGGGCGCGTCGGCGGCCACCTCGACGAAGCGTCGGTTGTTCAGCGCCTCCCGGTCGACATTGATGATCGTGGGCGACTCCTGCATCGGGGTGGTCGAGACGAACAGCGTCGCCTCGGCCAGTCCGTAGGACGGCTTGATCGCTTGCGGCCGAAAGCCGTACGGGCCGAACGCCTCGTTGAACTTGCGGATCGACGCCGCCGACACCGGCTCGCTGCCGTTGAGGATCGCCTTGACGTTGCTCAGGTCCAGCGGCGGCTCGCCCTCCTTCGGCAGACCGCGCAGCGCGGCATGCTCGAAAGCGAAGTTGGGTGCCGCAGAAAGGGTCTGGCCGGTCTCGCCTTCCTTGCGTGCGAGCTCGCGGATCCACCGGCTGGGCCGGCGGACGAACGCGGCGGGCGTCATGAAGGTAAAGCGGTAGCCGACGACTGTCGACAACAGGGTGGTGATCAGACCCATGTCGTGGAAGAACGGCAGCCAGCTCACACCGCGGTCGCCCTCCTGCCCCTCCATCGCGTGAATCACCTGGACCACGTTGGTGGGCAGGTTCAGATGCGTGATCTGGACGCCGGTCGGGGTGCGGGTCGAGCCGGAGGTGTACTGCAGATAAGCGACCGTCTCACGGCCGGCAAGGATCGGCTCCCAGGTCGAGGCGACATCGTTGGGCACGGCGTCGACGGCGATCACGCGTGGCCGCTCCTTGGCCGGACGGCTACGGAAGAACTTACGCACCCCCTCGGCAGAGTCGCTGGTGGTCAGGATCGCCGCCGGGGTGCAGTCGTCGAGCACCGCGTGCAACCGGCCTACGTGCCCCGGCTCTGCGGGGTCGAACAGCGGCACCGCGATCCGGCCGGCGTAGAGCGTGCCGAAGAAAGCGGTGAGGTAGTCCAGGCTCTGCGGGCAGAGAATCGCGATGCGGTCACCCGGCTGGGTCACCTGCTGCAACCGGGCACCGACCGCGCGGTTGCGTGCGCCGAACTCGGCCCAGGAGATGTCCTTGGCGACGCCGTCGCGTTCGGTGGAGAAGTCGAGGAACCGGTAGGCGAGCTGGTCGCCACGCACCTTGGCCCACTTCTCGACGTGACGGACCAGGTCGGTGTTGTCCGGGAACCTGATCTGGCCGTCCTTGCCAAGGAACGGGTTGTGGTACGCCATGAATGCACTCCTGTCAGAACTGTTCTCGGTCGGCCGCAGTGCTGCGGTCGGGTCCGACGGCTAGATCCGACGCGGGTCGGCCAGTCGGACTCCGCACGTTTCGCCTGCGTAGGGACGTCGCGAAGAGCAAACCTCCCAGATGCTACAGACGGCACGTCCGGCGATCCGCAACGCGTCGTAGCGATCGCCGGACGCAGCTGCTCTTAAATTTCTCTTAATGTTAGTGGGCGGCGCGCCGCGAACCAAATCTGAACGTACCTCTTGTCGCAACTGTGACCTGTGATTCCGGTTCAGCCGTGTCTGGGATGGGGCGCGTTCTCGATCGCGGCGCGCGCCCAGTTCAACGTCCACTCCGTCGCCGGCAGGCCGTCCAGACTCCAGAACTGGGTGGTGGCGTAGAGCGCGTGCACCGGCGCGCCCGCGCCGCCCGCGAGAATGTCCAGCGTCCGGGGGAGATTGGCCAGGCTGAACGCCTCCGGCGGGGCGGCGCAGATCAGGTCGCCGACCCCGCAGATCTCGTTGGTCTTGCCGTTGAGCGCACCGAAGCCGCCTGGCCGCGGACCCGTCATCGTCAAACCTAGGGTGGACAGCACCGGCACCTCGTCCAGGACGATCTCGGCTCCTTCGCCCGGCGGGTTCGGGCCGATCTCCTGGCCCACCCCTTGCTGACGACGGCCGTCGGCGATCAGGGTCACACCCAGCACCAGGTCGTCGTCGACCGGGCCGCGCCCGTTGCCGACGTCGCTGGCGATGTCACCGGCGATCACCGCGCCCTGCGAAAAACCCACCAGCACATAGCTGGTCAGCGGGCATTTGGTGGTCATGTCCGTCATCGCCTTGACCGCGGCGCGGGTCCCCTCGGCCCGGCTGTCGTTGTACGACATCTGCGGTGGGCCGCCCAGCGGGTTACGGAACTGCGCGGTGTAGGGCACCGTGTAGGTCTCGACCCGGCTGGACTTGAATTGCTCACGGATCGGCCGGGTGACGCTGAGTAACAACGCCTTGGGGAACTGCACCGGGTTGAGCGGGTCTTCCTGCGGCGACGATTCCCAGGTGCCGGGGATCGCAAGCAGTTGCACGTCGGGGCAGCTGGAGTCCTGCGCGGCGGGCCGCGGCTTGTGCGGGTGCGACGGCAAGCCGCCGCTGGTCGGCGGCACGATGCTGGGTGGGATCGCGCTCGGCGCGCCCTGACGCTGTCGCAGCACTCCCACCACGGCCAGGATGACCAGGCCCACCACCAATGCCACTGCGGCGGCGGCGATCAACGCCAGGATTCGACGACGGCGCTTCCGCCGCGATTTCACAGCCATGGTCTCCTGCCAGCAGAGTCGGTCGGTGGCACAGCCGACAGACCCAGTGCCGTCGAGCTTTTATTTACGGTACCGGCTCGCGGCACCACGATTGCCCGACGAGTCAGCGGATGGCGCCGACGATGTCGCCGGACATCGCGCCGAGCTGCGCGCTCCACGAACCCCAGTCGTTGTTGCCGCCGGCGAAGTCGAAGTGGCCGTTGTGCCCGCCGACGTTGCGGTACTCCTGGTAGAAGAACCGGGCGTCGCCCATCGCCGCGCCGGCCTGCCCGATCATGGCCGCCGCGTCGCCACCCATGCTCGTCGGGCTCCAGACCCAGATCCGCGAGTTGTTCTGCGCCAGCAGCATCGCGTGCACCTCGGGGTCATGCCACTTCCAGCGGCCCAGCTGCGGGGCGCCCCACATGCCATTGCCGTCGACGCCGCCGAACTGCTGCAGGCCGGCCAGGATCGCGCCGTTCGTGGTGGTGTTCGACGGGTACAGGAAGCCCGACAACGAGCCGGCGTAGCCGAAGCGGTCGGGGTGGAAGCAGGCCAGCGCCATCGCACCGTACCCGCCCTGCGACGCGCCCACCGCGCCGTGGCCGCCGGGGGCCAGACCCTTGTTGGCGGCCAGCCAGTCCGGCAGCTCCTGCGACAAGAAGGTGTCCCACTGCTTGCTGCCGTCGCGCTCCCAGTTGGTGTACATGCTGAAGGCTCCGCCCGCCGGGGCCGCCACCGAGATCCCCTTGCCGGCGAGGGTGTTCATCGCGTTGCCCGCGGTCACCCAGTTGCTGACGTCCGGTGCGGCGTTGAAGGCGTCCAGCAGATAGACCGCGTGCGGACCGCCGGCCAGAAATTGCACCGGGATGTCGCGGCCCATCGCCGCGGAGGGCACCATCAGCGTCTCGTAGCCGGCGGCCCGGGCCGCGCTCAGCTGTGTCCCGAGAAAGCCACCGACCGTCAGTACGGCGGCGCCCAAGAGCCGCAGCAGCATCGACAGACTTCTCATTCCTGACCTCGCTTGTCGCTCGACCGCCAACACGGGAGCTGCAAGTCGGCCCCCGCTTCCGCAAGGTAGCTAATCACACCCGGTCGAAGCGGACGTCGGAAACGGCGAACGGCGACGACCTGGTGAGGTCGCCGCCGTCGGCCGTCCCGTGCTGGGCTCAGGTGTAGCTGGGCCCAAGCGTTCTGGGC
>NZ_JBYCLD010000089.1:0-1674 GCF_057473725.1 Mycobacterium sp. TH-M11
ACAGCCGCCCTCTGGCGCTGACTCGCGGCGGTATAGTTTGCAGTAGCAACGTACGTACATTAGCCGTACACTATGGTTGCTGGTTAGGGAGGTGTCATCGTGGCAGTCAAAGGGAAACGCTTCGAGCTTCGCGCGGAGGAGGCGACCCTGGACCGCATCCAGCGAGCCGCCAATGTCGTGCATGAGCAGACCTCGGAGTTCGTCCGGAAAGCCGCGATCCAACGTGCCGAGGACATCCTGCGCAACGAGTTGGTAACGGTGATGGAGCCCGAACAGTTCGACAAGCTGATGTCCTCGCTCGACGCCGCTGACGCCGCACCACGACTCGCGGCAGCGGCACGCAAGCCTGCGGCGTTCACGCGGCGCTGAGCGATGTTCGAGTCCGCGAGGCTCGACGACGACCACACGCTGGAAGGGTTCGACTGCGGTAAGGAGTCACTGAACAGGTGGCTGGTCGAGCACGCCCGCCGCGCCGACAGCAGCGGAGTAGCGCACGTCTACGTGTGGACCCCGCACCGCGAGCCGAAGGTCTGCGCCTACTTCGCCATCTGTCCCACCGAAGTCGCGCGCAAAGACGACGGTGCGCCGGGGTCGATGGCTGCGGGCTATTCCCGCATATCCGGATATTTGATCGCCCGTCTGGCAATCGACAAAGCGCTACATGGCCAGGGGTACGGTGAGCAGCTACTTCTGGATGCACTCGGGAAAGCCGTCGCCGCGTCGGAGATCGGCGGAGGACGGCTCATCGTCGTTGACGCCATAGACGACGAGGCCCAGTCGTTTTACGAGCGTTACCACTTCGTCCCCGTCCGGCACCGCGAGCGCCGTCTCGTGATGAAGGTGTCCACAGCGGCTAAGGCACTCGGCCAGCGCTGACACGACGAAACAGCAGGATGAATCGCGGATTTCACAAGAGGCGCGAAGCCCGCCAGGCCCTTGGACTGCGATGCCGACATGGTCGTGGCATGCACCATGCAGGCTGCAGCTGGCGTCGGGCTTCCGGGGGTGTCAGTCGGCTTTGCCGCCTGCCCGTGCATTCGCCGAACTCATGCGGATCACCTCAGATGTCTCAACAGCACCCCTCGACCCGGTCATCGCTTCTACCAGCTAGTTTCGTCACCAGCCGACGCCAAAACGGTTGAAAGATCTCAGCTTGGTGACAAGTCGGTGATCTATCCCCTCCGCGGTCGAGCCGTGTCAGAGGCTCGGCAGCGGTTTCTAATTTGTCGTGATCTTCGGTGTTGGAGTCGACCGTGTCGAGGGGCGCGCACCGTGTGTCAATGTTGACCGGTGACCGCTCAGGCGTTCGTCGACGAGTCGGGCAGGGGAGCCCGCTACTACGTGTGCGTAGCGGTGGTGGCCGATGGGGACGTGGACTCATTGCGTCGCTTGGCACGCTCGCTTTGCTTACCAGGGCAACGACGGTGGCATTTCGTGCATGAACGCGTTAGCCGGCGCCGGCAAATCGTCGATGCGCTCGTTAGCAACGCCTCGACGACGGCGCTGGTTTTCCACGGCAAGGGTGACGAGACCACGGTCCGAGCTGAAAGCTTCCGCCGAATGGTGCGCCTACTACTCGACCGCAACGTCACCCGGTTGGTTATCGAATCGCGCGAGGGCCGCGACCATCTGGATCGGCAAGTGCTCGTCGGTGAACTGCGCGAGCAGTCTGCC
>NZ_JBYCLD010000090.1:0-1819 GCF_057473725.1 Mycobacterium sp. TH-M11
CGGCACAACCGGTATCACGATCGACGCGCTCGGACCAGACGGCGAGTACCGGACCCGCAGCCGCGAGCCCGTCACGACCGTCGATGGCATCGCCGTCGCGGAACTCACTCTCGCTCCGCCGCTGTATGTGTCGCGCGCGATCACGGCGCAGCGCGCGGTACGGCCGCTGCCCGCCCACGAGCGGGACGCCGCGCTGGTCAAAGCCGCCGACATCTTCGCCCACGACGTGCTTGCCGGGCTCGACTTCGACTCCTATACCGCCCTGGCCAGCCGGATTTCCGGGGTGCCGATCGAGGTGACCCGGGCCGGTGCGCGTGCCGTCGTCGACGGTGTCAGGTCAGCCTTCGCCGCGGTGCAGCCGGCCCGGCCGTCGGGCGCGGTGCTGGATTGGCGCGACATGCGCGCCGGAGGTGCGGTGTGGGCCCGACGCGGCGACGTGTTCGCGGTTCTGGCCTCCGGCAACGGCCCGGGTGTGCACGGGTTGTGGCCGCAGGCCCTGGCCCTGGGCTACCGGGTCGCGGTCCGCCCGTCACGCCGTGAACCGCTGACCGCGCACCGACTCGTTCAGGCGTTGCGCCAGGCCGGATTTCGCCCGCACGACGCGGTTTATCTACCCACCGACCATCGCGGCGCCGACGAGATGATCCGCTCGGCGGATCTGGCCATGGTCTACGGCGGCCAGGATGTCGTCGACAAGTACGCCGGCGATCCGACCGTGTTCGTCAACGGGCCGGGCCGGACGAAGATCCTGATCACCGCCGACCACGACTGGCGCGACTACCTCGACGTGATCGTCGGCTCGATCGTCGATTTGGGCGGAGTGGCCTGCGTCAACACCACTGCCGTGCTCTGCGAAGGCGACCCCGCACCATTGGCCGAAGCGATCGCCGAGCGGCTGTCGCGCGTCGAGCTCATTGACCTGCCCACCCAAACCCTCGCTACAGCAACGGCCTTGGCGGGCCACCTGGCCGAGGTAGCCGCCGGCTCTACCGCGCTACTGGGCGCCGACCAGGTGGTCGTCCCGCTCGGCGACGGTCGCGCGGCGCTACGTCCGGCCGTGCATCTGCTGGCCGCACCCGACGTGGCCAAGCTCAATGTCGAGTTGCCATTCCCGGGTGTCTGGGTCTCGCCGTGGTCGCGCACCGACGGCCTCGATCCGCTACGGCATTCGCTGGTGATCAACGCGATCACCAGCGACGGTGACCTGATCGACGATCTGCTCGCCGAGCCGACCATCGCCAACGTCTACAACGGCCGGCATCCGACGCATTACACGGCGCCGGACATCCCGCACGACGGCTTCCTGGCCGACTTCCTGATGCGCACCAAGGGCTTCATCCGCGATTGACGGTATTTACCACCCGATCGCGGACAGCAGGTCAGCGAAAATGGCCGGGTCGGCTGCCGCGGCAGCGCCCAGGCTCGACGTGAGTGCGGCGGCCGACGAGGGATCCAGACCACCGGTGAACAGCGCAGACAATTCCGCACCGGTCACGTTGAATTCGGCGCTGAGCAGTCCCAGGGCACCGTCAACCAGTGACAGGTCCGCCGACGTGAGGGTGTTGCCACTGAGCTCACCGGCTTGGTCAGCGGCGACAAACCCCTGGTCGGCCGAGAGCATGCTGGCAGCGGCGGTGACAAACTGTTCGTCGGCGTTGGCCAGGACTGTCTGGTCGGCCGCGGTGAAAGCGTCTTGCAGCGTCGCCATCTGCGCCAACGGTGAGTCCAGCTCAGTATTGAGGTTTGCTGTATCGGCGAGGATGCCCGCTTGGCGTGCGCTCAGGTCGGCGGTGGGCGCCGCGTCCAACACCGCGGTGCC
>NZ_JBYCLD010000091.1:0-4292 GCF_057473725.1 Mycobacterium sp. TH-M11
CGCGCACGAAGTCATTGAGGTTGCCGACCGACTTCATCGACACGGTCTGGTGGAACAGCTCGAGTGCTTGTTCCGATCGGATTCCGAGCAGGCGACGCAGCGAGGTTGCGTATTTGGGGAACTCGTCGAAGATCTCCGCCCCCGCAGCGCGCAGCCTCTTGCGAAGGTCCCGCAGGTCAGTCCCGAAGTCGGCGAAATCCGTTGCGATCGAGAGCGCTTTGGGTGCGGTGACGAAGAAGCGGTAGGGCTGTCCGGTGCTCTCGCGTTGCTGGAAGACTTGGGCCAGGGTGACTGTCTCGTCGTAACCCTGGTTTGTGAAGACCCCGAGGACGACGGAGTAGGTCTTTGTGTTCTCCCGCAGACCCTTGGCGCGGGACCGTCCGGTGGTTTCGTTTCGCTCGGACTTGTAATGGCCTTCGACGTAGGAGCGCAGGGTGCGTTCCTTGGCCTCGGCACCCGCCGCCTTGTTGTAGGCGGCCTTGTGTGACGGCATCAGCAACGTGGTGAGCGCGTCGACCAGCGTCGACTTGCCCGAGCCGATGTCGCCGGTGAGCAGAGCGGTATCGGCGCCCGGAGACAGACGCCAGACTTGGGAGTCGAACGTGCCCCAGTTGAATACTTCCGTGTACTGCAGGCGGTAGCCGGCCCGTCGGGCGTCGCCGAGTCCGACCATCGAGAAGAGCCCGTCACTCATCGCCGGTCGCCGCTCCGGCATACTCGCGCAGCTTGGTCGCGAAGTCCGACAGGGTCTGGGCGTCGACGTAGGCCTTGAGGATGCGCCGCACCTCCCAATGGTCACTCTGACCGCGCAGCTGCCGCAGAAAGCCGAGGTCGCGCGCCTTGTTGATCGTCGTCTCCGCCTGGTCCACGACGCGCGCGTCGTTCGTCGACTCGGCCTGGAAGAGCCTCAGCATCTCCACGATCTGGTCGGTGGTGAGCACCAGACGGCCGTCGCCACCGGCGGTCTCGAACTCGACGAGCCGCTTGCGCAGCAGCACCAGCAGCAGACTGACGTTGTATGTCAGCGCGCGCCTGCGCACCAGGCGCGGGAGCACTTCATCGCCGTCCTCCTCGGTCCGGGACCGCAGATAGCCGAAACCCTCCACGTCATCGACGACCACGTCGACGCCGATGGTGGCGAAATGGTCTCGGACACCGGCGCCCTGGCGTTCCAGCGTCAGCCAGGTGTCCTCATCCGATTCTCGGTAGATGACACCCTGCATCAGCCGGATGATCGCGCTGGCGACGGCATGCTCGCTGCTCATCGCCGCCGCACCGTCACTTTCGGTAGCCTGGCCCGCTTGGTGATGTCCGGGTCGGCGGGGTCGGCGTACTCCAGGTACGTCTCTTCGGTGTCATCCATCTCGACCGCCACGTCTTCGTCATTGAGCGCAAGATAGCCCACGATCTCCGCGGCTCCCTGCTCAATGGGGTGCGTCGCGACAACATCCGACAACAGAGCCATCGAGCCCTCGGGCAGTACGCTTCGGACGATCTCGACCAGCCGCGCCTGGTCGACGAAGGTTTGGCTGAAGAGAAGGTCGGCGTCGACCTCCTCGGTGGCCGCCGCGATCTGGCTCTCCACCGCTACCGCCGCGGGGGGCTGGTAGAGCGGGCGTTCGAAGGGCAACACGATCTCGATGCCCGGCGCATCAAGCTCCAGCCCGAAGGTAGGCGGGTTGTCGCGGAGCTCAAGCGCAACGCTCTCCACCGACCGAACCAGGTCGAGAACGCGCCGGTTCTCCAGCCAGACCTGGTCGTCGAGGAAGCGGCGCAGTTGTTCCGAAATTTGGCGGACCGTGCGCTGCGCACGATCGGCAGCTTCGGACCAGTCGTGGTGGATACCGCGAATGCGTTGGTCGGCCTCGATCATGTCGAGGGCTGACACTTTGGTGAGCAGCTCTGCGAGCTCGGCCTGGCGCGACTCGGAGAGCAGGAAGTCGTAGAACGACTGGAAGCTGCGCCCCTGGTCCGAGCCGGCGATCTCGGAGCGGCTCCCGACCAGCTCGGCGAGCAATTCGCCCTTGGAGCCGTCCCACGCCGCAATCTTTTCTCGCGCGGCACGGTCGAGAAGCCGGAAGTTCTCTTCAACCTCGCGAAAGTCCGAGAGCAGTTCCCGCGCGGTCGTGGAGAGCTGCTGGTAACGGTCGCGGACCCCCGTCGCATCCAGGACCGTGACGACGCCGGCTTCGACGGCCGCGATCTCGGTGTCGAGTTCGTCGCGGCGGCGGCGCAGTTCGGCCAGCCGGACGCCGGGTTCGACTTCGGTTCCGTGCACGATCTGGCGAAGCAACTCGACCACCGTGTGCAGTCTGGATTCGGTCCCGACGAAGGACCTGCCCTTGAGGCTCATCACCCATGCGTAGGCCTTCTCGAACGCCGGCGTGACCTCGTAGTGCACTTCGTCGTCGCCGGGCGGATAGAACCGGCGCAGATACGCGGCGTCGGCGGCCGCCCAGTCCTCCAGATAGGAGCGGGGATCCCTCGGAAACCGCTCGTCCCCGCGGTCAGTGGGGATCTCGGCGTTCAGGGCGTGCAGATGGTCGTCCAACGCGTCCGCGACCTCACTTGCCGGGCACGCGCCTCGATTGCTCTCGACGAAAAACTCCCCGAGGAAGGACAGAATCAGCGTGGCGTTGCCGGCACGCAGCAGCCGCCAAGCGGGATGCCGCTCCCGCAATGCGTCGATCGCCGCGTAGTCCACCAGGAAAGCGTAGAGAGTTCCACCGACAGGTTCGTGTCGCACGCGCCGGGCAAGAGCACCTCTGGGCAAGACCACCTCTGGGCAAGCTACCGACCCGTCGGCGCTGGACGTGACGTGGGATCGCACGACAGCCACCCGTGTCGGTACCCACTGCTACAACCGCATTAAGTCAAGTCCACAGAAAGGGCGCCCGACATGTCCACCACACGCCGCAACAACGATGCCGGCTTACTCTTCTTGAACTTGGCCGTGACGGTCCTGGTATGGGGCGGATTGATCTTCTTGATCAGGCAGGCCGTCAAGCATGGCTACCCGCCGATCAAGCGCTTCTACACACACCCCGATCGTGGGGTCCGTCGCCGACGCCGCCGTGCCACCGCGCTCTGCCTGACCGCCGTGGGCGCCCCGCTGGGCATCGCAAGCCTTGTCTCGGGGAACGACGGCGGTGCCGAGTTCGCTGCCTTTTGCACTGCAGCAGCTGCTTCCTGGTGGTACGGCGAACAGCGTGTGCTGCGCCGGCAGGCCAACGCCGCCATCGCGGCCCGTGCCGACCAGCAACACAACTGGGTAATGCAGGGAGACAACCGCGGAACCTACGGTCCACAGGGTGCCGACCTCATGCGCTTCATTGAAGCGCCGCCGCGGGCAGCCGCGCCGAGCGAGTCGCCAGCTGCCCGCTGGCGCACGCGAACCTCCGCCACCCTCTTTGCGAGCTGAACGATGCCTGACTGGAGCCAGATCAAACCGCACAGGAGGTCGCACGCAATCCGGATGGCTCGATGAGAGTCCAACGCCAGTCGCGCGTGCCGTCCGGTACAAATTCGGCGTTTCGTAGTGCCTGCTCCAACCGCTGGGCTTGAACACCGCCGCCAGCGATTGCCAGATCGACCTGAACGTCAACATCCGTCGTTCTAGCGTGCCGCCAGCGCGAGTTCGCGCACAGCAGGGCAGGCATCAGTCCGCCGAGTACGACGAACTCGGGCCGTTCCCCGTAGTGGTGCACGACGCGCACCAATGCCAGTTCGGGCTGGTTCAGCTTCAGTCACTTCTTGCTTATTTCCTCACGCAGGTGCTCAGCAGCGTCTTCTCCCCGTACGCCGACCGTGCGCAAATCGGCGTAGACACGCGGCCACAACACCGTTCGAAATCCAGTGGTATCCAACCCCAGGGTCAACGTGGCACCCGCTGGTGTCGGGTATGGGCGCAACAGCAATCGGCCGCCATCCATCTCTCTGAGCCCAGCCACTGCCGCTCCCCGACGAAGATCGCCCCATCCGCGTGCTGGCAGATAGACCTCCATTGGCGCGATTTCACCTCTTCAGCAGTGAGCTTGCAAGAAAATTTGCGTGTCAGCAAACGATGGCCGAGACCCTGTTGAGCAGGGTTGCCCAGACTATCGTGCACAAGGGGCGGACCACAGCTTCCGCCAGGCGCAGAGTAGTTAACTATGGAGCTTGCCTAGTGTGGCCAAATAGGTGGCCATCGGGCATGAAAACGGCCCCCGGAGTGATCTCCGAGGGCCGTTTCTACTAGTAGCGGGGACAGGATTCGAACCTGCGACCTCTGGGTTATGAGCCCAGCGAGCTAC
>NZ_JBYCLD010000092.1:0-9239 GCF_057473725.1 Mycobacterium sp. TH-M11
GTCCGTCGCAAGAACCGCAAAACCCCGAGCTGACAAACTGCCGGGCTACCGCCGGCGTCGGGCGCGTAGGTAGTCACCGACCACCGCGGCACCCAACCCGTCGAGATCGGGATCGACCACCCGTCCTTCGACGCGGCGCGCGACCTGGTCGATGAACCGGGCCAGCCCGGGGTCGTTGCCCAGCCGAAAGATGGTGATCTGTGCGCCCAGTCGGGCCATCTCGTCGAAGCCGCGCACGGTGTTGGCGATGGTCCGCGGATGCGGCGGGTAGTCGAAAAACACCGAAGAACCCCGGCCGTCGCCGTAGTCCTCGAGGTGCGCGGTCGGCTCGCCGTCGGTGACCACCAGCAGCACCGGCTGGGCATTGGGGTGGCGGCGCAGATGCCGCCCGGCCAGCGCCAGCGCGTGATGCAGGTTGGTGCCCTGCTCGTAGACGCCCTCGAGTCCCATCAGCTCCGCGCTGGTCATCGTCCGGGCGTAGCGGCCAAACGCGATGATCTGCAAAGCATCTGAGCGGAATCGGGTGCGCACCAAGTGGTCGAGCGCGAGCGCGGTCTGCTTCATCGGCAGCCAACGGTTCTCCATCACCATCGAAAACGAGGTATCCACCAACAGCGCGACGGCGGCCTGCGTGCGGGTCTCGGTCTCGGACACCTCGACATCGTCGACGCTGATCCGAATCGGCGAATCGCGGTTGTCCGCAGGAGTACCGGCTTGCCGCAACACCGCATTGGTCAGCGTCCGGGTGACATTCCACGGCTCGGTGTCGCCGAACTGCCAGGGCCGCGTCGCGCCGGTGAGCTCACCCGCGGCACCGGCGCGGCGCAGTTCACGCTCGCCGCGCCGACTGGAAAGCTGTTGCGCCACATCGCGTAACGCCGTCTCACCGAGACGTCGCATCGCCTTGGGCGAGAGCCGCCACTGCCCGTCCGAACCGCGGTCCAGGAAGCCCTGGCTGACCAGCGCCCGCTCGAGTTCGGCCAGCGTCCTGGCGTCGATGGCGGCCTGGTCGCCGAGCTGGCGGGCCAGCGCGTCGAGGTCGACGTCGTCCATCGTCGCGCCCGGATAACTCTGCGACAGCTGTTCGGCGAGCTGTTCCAAATCGGCGATGTCGGAAAGCGCCTGCGCACCCTCGCCCATACCGAGCGGGTTGTCGCCGGAAAAATCCGATGAGCCGTTCCAATCCTCGCCCGGCCGAGCCGCCTGCAGGTGCGCGTCCAGCCGGTCCAGTGCCTGCATCAGCGCGGGCGACCCGAAAGCCTGCTGCGCCAACGCATCCAGCTCGGCCCGCTGGTCCGCGCTCAGGCTGTTGCGGAACCGCTGCGCGGCCGCCGCCCGCTTGGCCAGCGAGTCCAACAGCTCGTCGACGTTTTGCGGGTTCTCCGGAAAGAACTCGCCGTGCTTTCCCATGAAGTCTTGGAAATCCTGCTGCGTGTCCTCGCCGCGCGCGTGCTTGTCCAGCAGCCCGTTGAGGTCGGTGAGCATGTCGTTGACCCGCTGGCGGTCCTCGTCGGTGGCCCCCTCGAGCGCCTGCTTCATCCCGGCAAAGCGCTGATCGAGCATCTCCCGACCCAGCAGATCCTTGATCTGCTCGTACTTTTGGCGCGCCTCGCCGCTGCGCCAGCCGTAGTCCGCGAGCTCCTGCACGGCCTTGGCCGGTGACGGCGACAGCGATTCGAGTTGCAGTTCGCCGAAGCGTGCGTCGTCGTCCAGCGCACGAGCCAACGCTTTGCGTTCGGCCAGCACAGCTTCATCAAGCAGTTTCTTGATCTCTTGCAGGGTGCCGTCCAAGTTGTTCTCGCGCAACAACTCCCGGCGCCGACGGTTTGCCTCGGCGGCCAGCCGGTCGGCACCGGTCACGCTCTTGGTGCCGCGGCGCAACAGCTCTGACAGCGCGCGGCGCGGCGACGTGCCCGCCATGACGTCCTGACCGATCTGCTCGAGCGCCTCACGCAGATCCACCGGCGGTGCCAGCGGATCGGGGCCACCGGTATACCCCGAGTAACGTGACGAATGGCCCTTGACGGATTTAGCCATAGACAGTTTCGCCTTCTCCGGATGCCTTATCGATGCGCTTGGCCAAATACAATGCCTCCAAGGCCAATTCGAGAGCCGCGGCCCGCTCACCCTCGGACTCGGCGCCGAGTCGCGCGGCGATGGCGTCGATGACAGGCAAGTTCGGCAGCGCCGCCAGCACGTCCTTGGCGGACACCCGCTCGCCCGTCGTCACCGCGGAGCCGCCCTCGACCGCGGACACCAGCGGCCCGACATCGATGCCGCCGAGCGCTCGCGACGCGGTGTCGGCGGTGGCGCGGCGCAGCAGGTGCTCCAGCACCGCCTGCTCGCGGCCTTCCTCACCGGACTCGAACTCCAGCTTGCCCCGCAATACGTCGATCACCGTGCCCAGGTCGACCACCCTGGCTACCGGGTCGGTTTCCCCCAGCACCGCGCCACGATGGCGCGCGGAGGCGGCGACGGTCTCGGCCGCGGCGATCGCAAAGCGCGCCGACACCCCGGATCGCTGATCGACCGAGTTGGACTCCCGCAGGTAACGCGCGAACCGGGCGATCACCTGGGTCAGGTACTCCGGCACCTGCGCAGACAGGTGCGCCTCCTGGGTGATCACGGCGACCTCCGCGTCGAGTTCGAGCGGGTAGTGGGTCCGGATCTCGGCGCCGAACCGGTCCTTGAGCGGGGTGATGATGCGACCGCGGTTGGTGTAGTCCTCGGGGTTGGCGCTGGCCACCACGAGCACGTCCAGCGGCAGCCGCAACGTGTAGCCGCGGACCTGAATGTCGCGCTCCTCCATCACGTTGAGCATCGACACCTGGATGCGCTCGGCCAGGTCGGGCAGCTCGTTGACCGCGACGATGCCGCGGTGCGCCCGCGGGATCAGGCCGTAGGCGATGGTCTCGGGGTCGCCCAGGCTGCGGCCCTCGGCGACCTTGATCGGGTCGATGTCGCCGACCAGGTCGGCCACGCTGGTGTCCGGGGTGGCCAGCTTCTCGGTGTAGCGCTCGCTGCGGTGCCGCCACTGCACCGGCAGATCGTCGCCGAGCGTGGCGGCCTTACGGACCGACTCCGGGGTGATCGGGCTGTACGGATGCTCACCGAGCTCGGCACCGGCGATCACCGGGGTCCACTCGTCGAGCAGGCCGGTCAGGGCACGCAGCAGACGGGTCTTGCCCTGACCGCGCTCACCCAGCAGGACGAAGTCGTGGCCGGCGATCAACGCCCGCTCCAGCTGCGGCAACACGGTGTCGTCGAAACCCAGGATGCCGGGCCAAAGGTCGTCACCCTCGGCGAGGCGGGCCAGCAGGTTTTCCCGGATTTCTTGCTTGACACCCCGTTCGCGGTGCCCGGCGGCACGTAGTTCACCAACGGTGCGGGGCAGGTTATTCGCAGCGGTCACCACACCACGCTACTGACAAATGGAAAGGCCGGGCAATCGCTGGATTGCCCGGCCTTCCGAAATGCCAGAACCGACTAGTTCATCGTCACCGTCGCCTGCGCGTCGCCTTCTTTCCAGGTGATGGTGCCGTGCTCGAACGTCGACTTGTAGGTGCCGTCCGGCTCCTTCATCTCATCGGCGGTCGGGTAGCCCAGCTTGCCCTGCGAAGCCTGGTTCTCGTTCCACGCGTCGCGAATCTTGCCCCACACGAGGTAGACGGGGCCGCCGTTCTTGTAGATCAGGACGCCACCGTCGAACTGCTGGTAGACACCGGTGTTGTTGGCGGTGTTCTTCTGGTTGTCGAAGGGCGCGCCCAGCTCCTTCTTCTCCTGATCGTCGAGGGCGTCGTACTTCGCCAGGATCGGCCCCTCAACTGTGTACATGGTGCCGTTCTTGCCGGCGATCTGCGTCGGACTGGGTTCGGCCGCCGCGCTGGTGGACGGCTCCATGGCCATCGAGGTCGTCATCGCCGGCGCTGACGACGAAGACGCCGCCGAACTCGACGAGGAATTGCTCGAGTTGTTGGACTGGTGACATCCCGCGCCAAGCAGTGCAAAAGCTGCAAGGGCGACTGAGAACGACGCTGTTCTTTTTGTTATCGCGCGCATCATTTCCTCTCGAATACATTTCGAATCGCACCGGGCTCGCCCCGGTTGACGTGCCCGAATTGTGACTCTATGCCGAAGCCATCTTGCGCGGAAGCGGTTTCTGACGTATCGGTCAGCGAATTGCAGCGCGTTGCTCAGCGGTGGCCTGGGGTTCCAATACCAGTGGCCGAGCCGCCCGGAGAGTGGCCTAGATAACTCATATCCCAGGTCGGAATCAAGCTCACAGTGGTTCAGCCACGGACAACCGATAGCCTCGTTTAACGTGACTTCCCTCGGCTGGCGCGAACGGCCAGCGACCACCCACTTCGGCCCCTCCTCGTGGCAGTCCAGCCTGCTGTCCGCGCTGACCGCCATCTTCATCCGGCCGCTGTTGGCCGCGCTGACTCTGCTCGGCCTGGTCGTCAACCGCGTCAGACCCGACACCCTGCAGCGGGTTCGCCTGGACGGCATCGACGGTCCGTTCAAGCTCATCCGGCCGGTGCCCGGCACCGACGTTTTACGCGTTGATCTGCCGCACTGCCCGGCGGAATGGGTCGTCGCCCCCGAGGCGCGCGAATCCACGTCGCTGATCGTTTACTTCCACGGCTCGGCGCTGGTGACGCTCGGGCTCAACTCCCACCGCCGATTCGTCAGCCGACTGTCGGCGGCGACCGGCGCCAAGGTGCTCAATGTCGGCTATCGGCTGGCCCCGCAGGCCACGATCGAAGAAGCCGTTGCCGACGGGCTGGACGGCTACCGGTTCGCGCTGGCGCAGGGGTTTGCGCCCGAGCGAATCGTGCTGGCCGGCGACTCGGCCGGCGGGCTGATGGCCGCCGACGTTGCGATCGCGGCGCGCGATGCCGGGCTGCCGGTGCCGGCCGGGCAGGCGCTGCTGTCGCCGCTGACGTCGTCGGACATGGATCTGAAGTACCGCGCTTTGAAAGACCACCGCGACGTGATGTTTCCGTTCATGACGGTGAAGTTCATCTACGACGTGTTCGCCACCGTGAACGGCACCCGGCCGCCGCCGGTGATGCCGCCGGACGCTGACCTGCGCGGCCTGGGCCCGTTCCTGCTGCAGGTGGGCACCCACGAGATGCTGCTCAACGACACGACCGTGTTCGCCGAGCGGTTGCGCGCCCACAACGTCGAGGTCTGGGTTCAGCAGTGGCACAAGGCGATGCACATGTTCCAACTGAGCTTCGACGTCAACCCCGACGCCCGTCGCGCGGTGGACGAGGTCGCAGCGTTCGTCCGCTACGCCACCAGCGTGCAGGACGAGATCAGCGCCTAGCGGTTAGTGCGCAAAGTGCCGGGCGCCGGTCAGATACAGCGTCACGCCGGCCTTCTCCGCCGCGGCGGTCACCTCGTCGTCTCGCACCGAACCGCCCGGGTGCACGATCGCCTTCACCCCGGCGGAGGCCAGGGTCTCCAGGCCGTCCGGGAACGGAAAGAAGGCGTCGGAAGCGGCGACCGCGCCGCGCACCCTTGTCCCCCCGCGCTCGACGGCTAACCGTGCCGCGTCGACGCGGTTCACCTGGCCCATGCCGATACCGATGGTGGCGCCGCCGCCGGCGATCACGATCGCGTTGGATTTCACTGCGCGACACGTTCGCCAGGCGAAGACCAGATCGGCCAGCGTGGCCGGGTCGGCCGGGTCGCCGGTGGCGCGCGTCCAGTTGTTCGGGTCATCGCCGGCGGCATCGATCTGGTCGCGCTGCTGCACCAGCAGTCCGCCGCTGATCGGGCGGCGCTCGACGTCGCCGCCCATCGGCTCGGCAGCGAGCAGCACCCGCACGTTCTTCTTGCGGGCCAGCACGTCGACCGCGCCCGGCGCGTAGGCGGGCGCGACGATCACCTCGGTGAAGATCGTGCTCACATACTCGGCCATCTCGACGCTGACCTCGGTGTTGGCCGCGATCACACCGCCGAACGCGCTCAGCGGATCGCACTCGTGGGCCTTGCGGTGCGCATCGGCGACCGAATCCGACGACACGGCGATGCCACACGGATTGGCGTGCTTGATGATCGCGACGCAGATCTGCTCGTGGTCGAAGGCCGCCCGCCAGGCCGCGTCGGCATCGGTGAAGTTGTTGTACGACATCTCTTTTCCGTGCAGCTGGTCGGCCTGCGCCAGACCGGGCCAGCCGCTGTCGTCGACGTAGAGCGCGGCCTGCTGATGCGGGTTCTCGCCGTAGCGGAGTTCGGTCGAGCGTCGCCACGTCGCGGCCAACCAGGCCGGGAACGCCGTGGCCGGCTCCTCGGGCGCCAGCGTCGACTCCATCCAACCGGCCACCGCGACGTCGTACTCAGCCGTGTGCCGAAAAGCCAACGACGCCAATTTCTTTCGCTCGGCGAGGGTGAAGCCGCCGTTGCGCACCGCGGCCAGCACGCCGTCATAGCCGACTGGGTCGGTCACCACCGCCACGCTCGGATGGTTTTTGGCCGACGCCCGGACCATCGACGGCCCGCCGATGTCGATCTGCTCGACGCATTCGTCGACGCCGGCGCCGGATTCGACGGTCTCGCTGAACGGGTAGAGATTGACCACCACCAACTGGAAAGCCGCGATACCGAGTTGCTCGATGGCGGCGGCATGCTCGGGTTTGCGAAGGTCGGCCAGCAGACCGGCGTGCACACGTGGGTGCAGGGTTTTGACCCGGCCGTCGAGCACCTCCGGGAAACCGGTGAGCTCCTCCACCGGTATCACGGGAATACCTTTGTCGGCAATGGTTTTCGCGGTCGAACCGGTCGACACGATTTCCACCCCGGCCGCTGTCAAGCCCTGAGCGAGTTCGACCAGGCCGGTCTTGTCGTAAACGCTGATCAGCGCGCGGCGAATCGGCCGCCTCTCGTCATTCGTGCTCATCTGCGCCGCTCCTCATCCGATGGTCGCCTTTCGCCCACTCCAGGTCACTCCCCCGGCCGCCACTGCGGCTATCACATCCACCAAGAGTCGGCGTTCGGCGACCTTGATGCGTTCGTGCAGGGTCTCTTCGTTGTCGTCGTCATGTACCCGAACGGCCCGCTGGGCCAGTATCGGGCCGGTGTCGGTACCGACGTCGACCAAATGCACCGTGCAGCCGGTGATTTTGACGCCGTGGGCCAGCGCCTCGGCCACCCCGTGCGCGCCCGGGAACGACGGCAGCAGCGCCGGGTGGGTGTTGATGGTCCGGCCCACGAACCTCGAAAGAAATTCTGAACCAAGAATTTTCATGAATCCAGCCGAAACGACGAGGTCCGGTGAATGCTCGGCCGTCGCCTCGGTGAGCGCGGTGTCCCAGGCGGCGCGGTGGGGGTAATCGGCCAGCTGCACGTTGAACGAGGGCAGCGATGCGGCGGCCGCGATGTCGAGGGCGCCGCATTCGCGGTCCACGCCGACAGCGACCACCCGGGCTGGATAGTCGTCGACGGCCGCCTCGAGCAGCGACGCCAGCAGCGAACCGGTGCCCGAGGCCAGCACCACCACTCGTGCCGGTGCACTGGGAGGCACACGGAACGGTTGCTGCACAGGTCAGAGCCTAGCGGTCGCCCTCCTGCGACGATGCGGGCCGGTCCGCGGCCCGCGGCGGAGTCGGAGCATCGGACCCGTCCTGCGGCTGATCGACGCCCGACCTGTCGCCGACCTCGAAATGCACCTCGTCGGCATCGGCGGCTGCGGGGACATCGGTGGCTGCGTCGGCGTCGGTGGGTGCGGTGTCGAAGTCCGGCGCAGCGGGCATCGGCCTCGGCTCGCGCGCGCGGCGTTGAATTCCGCCGGCCATCACCACGGTGAGCGCGCCGACCGCGGTGAACCACAGAAAGACCGCGAAACCGAATGTCCCTTGGTCGATTCCGACGCCGCCAAAGTTGCCCAGCTGACCGCTGCCGGCGTAGCCAAGCAGCGCCAGGGTCAGGGCTGCCAGCAATGCCGCGGTGCCGACCTTGGCCATCGCATCCGACAGCGGCAGCGGCCGTCGCGCGCACTGCTGCCCGAGCGCAACCCCGGAGGATGCTCCGACGATGAGCAGCGCCACCCACACCGGTCCCAGCGGCGGGTGGGGCGCCGCGGCCAGCACCGGCAGCGCGGGGATGTCGCCGCCGAACACCGTGAACGGGCTGAACGTCGCAAATCCCAGGTGAGCGCTCGATCCCACCGCCATCGCGGCGGTCGCGACGATGACGTTGGGCACATACAACACCGACAGCAGGGTCAGGCTGAACTGACCGAAAAGTGAATTGGTGATCCCGTACAGATCCTGCATCGTGGCCCAGTGCACGACCAGCGAGCAGGCCGCCACCAGTCCCGAGAGCCCGAGCAACGCCAGCACGCCAGCCGTTGCCGCGCGCGGCGAATCGGCCAGCCAGTCCGGTAGCGGCGACGCCGCGAGTGCCCGTCGGCCGACCCGTGACCCAACCCCGATGATCGCGCCGATGGCATGCACCACCAGCACACTCATGAAGGCTCGCAGCGCGTCGGGGGTCTGCAGTTCGGTGATCACCGAGGCCGCGTCGTGAATGACGGCCAGCGCGATCGCGGTGAACAGCAGCGGACCGCCCAGCGCTGACGCGACGATCCATCGGGCAACGAACCACGACGCCGTCGGCGCGGTCGCGTGCGCGGTGGTGCGCGCGGTGGCCCACACCATCAGCAGCACCGGCACCAGCGGCATCACTCCCAGCTCGCGGCCACCGATGGAAATGGGCACCTGATGCACGCCGAGCCACATGCTGGCGATCGCGCCGAGCGCTCCGGTCATGTCGCTGTTGGCGATCACCAGCTGCAGCAGCGTCACGGCGGCGATGACCACGAGCGCAACCACCGCCGGGCCGAACGCGACCCGGATGAGGTCACGCGCCTGATGGGCGCCCGGGGATCGACTGTCCGGGGTCACGGTTTGACGACGTTACCTACTCAGCCCCCTGTCGGCGACCCGCCGCGCCCGGCACCGCCGGGCTAACGATCGCCTCAGCCCCCTTGTCGGCGACCCGCCGCGCCCGGCACCGCCGGGCTAACGATCGCCTCAGCCCCCTGTCGGCGACCCGCCGCGCCCGGCACAGCCGGGCTAACGATCGCCTCAGCCCCCTTGTCGGCGACCCGCCGCGCCCGGCACCGCCGAGAGCCCGAACCCAGTCAGGACTGTGCGGGCCCCGATGGCGAGGACGGCGCCTGCGGCTGCTGGCCTGACCCGAACGACTGCTGGCCGTGGCCCGACCCGCTC
>NZ_JBYCLD010000093.1:0-9957 GCF_057473725.1 Mycobacterium sp. TH-M11
TGGGGTGGCACTCTTTTTTGGAATCGTGACCGCATGCGATATCACCGCGAGCGCACCAGGCACGATGGTCTGATGCCGTCCACCTTGTGCGGTCGTCCGGTGAGCGACCAGCGCGCGCTGATCATGGCGATCGTCAACCGCACCCCGGACTCTTTTTACGATCGCGGTGCCAACTTCGCCGATGACGCCGCCCGGGCCGCGGTGCATCGTCTCATCGCCGAGGGGGCCGACGTGATTGACGTGGGAGGCGTGAAGGCGGGCCCGGGGGAGAGTATCGACAGCCACGCCGAGATCGCCCGGGTGGTGCCGTTCATCGAGTGGCTTCGCGACACCTATCCCGACCAACTGATCAGCGTCGACACCTGGCGCTCGGAGGTGGCCCGCCTCGCTTGCCGGGCAGGAGCGGACCTGATCAACGACAGTTGGGGCGGCTACGATCCCGCGATGCCCGGAGTGGCCGCCGAATGCGGGGCCGGGCTGGTGTGCTCGCACACCGGCGGCGCGCGCCCGCGGACACGTCCATTCCGAGTCAGCTACGGGACCAGCACCCGTGGCGTGGTCGACGACGTCATCAGCGAGGTCACCGCATCTGCCGAACGAGCTGTCGCGGCCGGGGTGGCTCGCGATCGGGTGGTGATCGACCCGACGCACGATTTCGGCAAGAACACCTTCCACGGGCTGGCGCTGTTGCGGCACATGGAAGATCTCGTTAACACCGGGTGGCCGGTGTTGATGGCGTTGAGCAACAAAGATTTCGTCGGGGAGACTCTTGGGGTAGGCCTGACCGAGCGGCTGGAGGGAACCCTGGCCGCGACTGCGCTGGCCGCTGCGGCGGGGGCCCGGATGTTTCGGGTTCACGAAGTCGGGTCCACCCGACGGGTGTTGGAGATGGTGGCGTCGATTCACGGGCAACGCCCGCCCGCGCGCACGGTGAGAGGACTGGCATGACGGCATCTGAGCTGGTCGACCTCGCGGCCGAGGGGGCGCTGGCCGCGGCGCCCGGCGACGTCTGGCTGGCTGACCGGAGCTGGACTCGTCCGCAGTGGACGGTCGAGGAGCTGGAAGCGGCCAAATCCAAAGGGGCCGGCAAGACCGTTTCGGTGGTGCTGCCTGCCCTCAACGAGGAAGACACCGTCGAGTCGGTGATCGAGAGTATTTCGCCGCTGGTCGGCCGCCTGGTCGACGAGCTGATCGTGCTCGACTCGGGATCCACCGACGACACCGAGATCCGCGCGATTGCCGCCGGCGCGAAGGTCGTGACCCGCGAACAGGCGCTGCCCGAGATCGCGCCGCGGCCCGGCAAAGGCGAGGTGCTGTGGCGTTCGCTGGCGGCCACCAGCGGCGACCTCGTGGTGTTCGTCGACTCCGACCTGATCGAGCCGCACCCGATGTTCGTGCCGCGGCTGCTCGGCCCGCTGCTCACCCAGGACGGCATTCACCTCGTCAAGAGCTTTTATCGGCGGCCTTTGCACGTCGGCGACGCCCGCAGCGGCCGCGAGGGCGCCACCGGCGGCGGGCGGGTCACCGAGCTGGTGGCCAGGCCGTTATTGGCGGCATTGCGGCCCGAGCTGGGCTGCGTCCTGCAGCCGCTCGGCGGCGAATACGCGGCCACCCGGGAGCTGCTGACCGCGCTGCCGTTCGCACCCGGTTACGGCGTCGAGATCGGCCTGCTGGTCGACACCTACGATCGACTCGGCCTGGACGCGATCGCGCAGGTCAACCTCGGCGTGCGAGCACATCGCAACCGGCCGCTGGCCGAACTGGGTCCGATGAGCCGACAGGTCGTCGCGACGCTGCTGTCGCGCTGCGGCATCCCCGATTCCGGAGTGGGGCTCACGCAATTCTTTGTCGACGGCCCCGACGGGATGGGCTACACACCGCGCACCTCGACGGTGTCGCTGGCCGACCGGCCCCCGATGAGCAACCTTCGTCCCTGAGCGACCTCGTCGGACCCATAGGGCAATATCGATCCCGTGGCATTGGTATTGCTGTACTTGGTGGTCCTGGTCCTGCTAGCGGGTGTGCTCTTCGGTGTGGTCAGCCTGCTGTTCGGCCGCGGTGAGCCGCTACCGCCGCTGCCCCGCGGGACCACCCCGACCGTCCTGCCCGCTTCGGGTGTCACCCGCTCCGACGTCGACGCGGTCAAGTTCACCCAGACGCTGCGCGGTTACAAGACCAGCGAGGTGGACTGGGTGCTGGACCGGCTCGGGCAGGAGCTCGACCTGCTGCGCGGCCAGCTGTCCTCGGTGCACGCCGCGGCCGCTGCCGGCGAACGGCCACCAGATACCGCGGACGAGCCCGGTGACCGTTGACGACGGCCTGGTCCGCTGCGGTTGGGCGGTCGGCAAGCCCGGCAGCGCGGATTTCGGGCTCTACCGCGACTACCACGACACGGAGTGGGGTCAGCCGCTGCGCGGCCAGGTGCCGCTGTTCGAGCGGATGAGCCTGGAGGCCTTCCAGAGTGGGCTGTCCTGGCTGATTATCCTGCGCAAACGGGAGAATTTCCGGACGGCGTTCGCCGGCTTCGTGCCCGAGGAGGTCGCCCGGTTCACGCCCGCCGACGTCGCGCGGCTGTTGGCCGATCGGGGCATCGTCCGCAACCGGGCGAAGATCGAGGCGACCATCGCCAACGCACGGGCTGTTGCCGAGGTAGACGACTTCTCGGAGCTGCTGTGGTCGTTCGCTCCGGCGCGCCGGCTGCGGTCTCAAAGGCCCAAGACCTTGGCCGACGTCCCCGCCGTCACGCCGGAATCCACTGCAATGGCCCGCGAATTGAAGCGCCGCGGATTCCGCTTCGTCGGCCCCACGACCGCCTATGCGCTGATGCAGGCGACCGGGATGGTCGACGATCATGTGCGGGCGTGCTGGGTGCCCCCACCGCCGACGATGCGGCCCGCTTCACGGGCGGCTGAGGGGGCAGGCAAGAGAACCTGAGCGGCCGCTGGAAACGCCGAGCCGGAGGTCGTGCGCGCCTATTCACGCGGATAGGGAACAATGAAGGTGTGAATGTGCAGTTGACGGGCCAGCTCGATTTCGGAGGGAGTGCTCGATGGCGGCGATGAAGCCCCGGACCGGTGACGGTCCACTGGAAGCGACGAAGGAGGGGCGCGGCATCGTGATGCGGGTACCACTGGAAGGCGGTGGCCGGCTCGTCGTCGAACTGACCCCTGACGAAGCCGCCGCACTGGGCGACGAGCTCAAAGGCGTCACGAGCTAAACCCGCCGTATCGTCGGCCGGCGTTACGCGCACACCTTCTGGTAGATCTCGAGGGTCTGCGCGGCGATCTGCGACCAGGAGAACTCCGCGATGCAGCGCTGGCGTCCCGCTTGGCCGTAACGTTCGGCCCGCTCCGGATCGGCGACCACGACGTTGACCGCCTGCGCGATCCTGTTCTGGTAGCCGATGGCATCTTCCGCGTCATAGTGCACCAGCAACCCCGTCACCCCGTCGACGACCACCTCGGGTATCCCGCCCACGTCAGACGCGACCACCGCCGTACCGCAAGCCATCGCCTCGAGGTTCACGATCCCCAGCGGCTCGTACACCGAAGGGCATACGAAAACTGTTGCAGCAGATAGTATTACACGTAGCTTGTCGATCGGCAGCATATCCTGGACCCAGCACACCCCGGTCCGCGAAGCGGCCAGAGCTGCGACTCCTTGCCGTACTTCGGCGGCGATTTCCGGTGTGTCGGGCGCTCCGGCGCACAGCACCACCTGCACGTCTGGGTCGAAATCGTGCGCGGCTGCCAGCAGATGCGCGACACCCTTCTGCCGGGTGACACGTCCAACGAATGCGACCACCGGCCGGCCCGGATCGACGCCGAGGTCGGCCAGCACCGACTCGCCCGCCTTCGGCTCGACCGGATACCAGATGTCGGTGTCGACTCCGTTGCGCACGACGTGGACGCGGCCCGGATCAACGGCCGGATACACCCGCAACACGTCGTCCCGCATGCCTGAACTGACCGCGATCAGCGCGTCGGCGGCGTCGACCGTGGTCTGCTCGACCCACGACGAAATCCGGTAGCCGCCGCCTAACTGCTCGGACTTCCACGGCCGCAGCGGCTCCAGCGAATGCGCGGTCAGCACGTGCGGCACCCCGTGCAGCAAGGACGCCAGGTGCCCGGCCATCCCGGCGTACCAGGTGTGGGAGTGGACGACGTCGGCCTCCGCGGCGGCAGCAGCCATCACGAGGTCCGCCGACAGCGTGGACAACGCCGGGTTCGCTCCGCGCAGCTGAGCGTCGGGCTGGTAGGCAAACGCCGTCGGCCGTGGCGCGCCCTGGCAGTGCACGTCCACCCGGCACAGCTGGCGTAGTTGTGCGACGAGCTGGGTCACGTGCACCCCGGCCCCGCCGTAGACCTCCGGCGGGTATTCCCGAGTCATCATCGCCACGCGCATACCCGGCACCGTAATGGTCGCTGCCGAACCGCCGATGGGCCGACCCGTTGCGTGTGACCCTCGTCTCGCCGCAACGAGCCAAATTTGTTGATGGTCAGTCCCTCCGTGTGGGTACCTACACAATGATCTGGCCCCCGTTTGATCTGGCAGGGGTTCGCGACGGCCGTTAGGTTTAACGCATGAGGGAAGCACCGCACGTGCTGGGCATTGTCCTGGCCGGGGGTGAAGGTAAACGGCTGTATCCGCTGACCGCCGACCGCGCCAAGCCGGCGGTGCCCTTCGGTGGTGCCTATCGGCTGATCGACTTCGTGCTGTCCAATCTGATGAATGCCCGCTATTTGCGGATCTGCGTTCTCACGCAGTACAAGTCGCATTCACTGGACCGTCATATTTCGCAGAACTGGCGGTTGTCCGGTCTGGCGGGCGAATACATCACCCCGGTCCCCGCCCAGCAGCGACTCGGCCCCCGCTGGTACACCGGCTCCGCGGACGCGATCTATCAGTCGCTGAACCTGGTTTACGACGAGGATCCGGACTACATCGTGGTTTTCGGGGCCGACCACGTCTACCGGATGGATCCCGAACAGATGCTGCGCTTCCACATGGACAGCGGGGCCGGCGCCACGGTCGCCGGAATTCGGGTGCCCCGTGCCGAGGCCAGCGCGTTCGGCTGCATCGACGCCGACGAGTCCGGGCGCATCCGCAGCTTCGTCGAAAAGCCCAGCGATCCGCCGGGGACGCCCGACGATCCGGAGGCCACGTTCGTCTCAATGGGCAATTACATCTTCACCACCAAGGTGCTGATCGACGCGATCCGCGCCGACGCCGACGAGGATCATTCCGATCACGACATGGGCGGCGACATCATCCCCCGACTGGTGGCTGACGGCATGGCTGCGGTCTACGACTTCAACGACAACGACGTGCCGGGCGCGACCGACCGCGATCGCGGGTACTGGCGTGATGTGGGGACACTGGACGCGTTCTATGACGCCCACATGGATCTGGTGTCGGTGCACCCGGTGTTCAATCTCTACAACAGGCGCTGGCCAATTCTTGGCGCGTCGGAGAATTTGGCGCCGGCCAAGTTCGTCAACGGCGGCTCAGCCCAGGAGTCGGTCGTGGGCGCGGGCAGCATCATCTCGGCTGCCTCGGTGCGCAACTCGGTGCTGTCGTCCAACGTCGTGGTCGATGACGGCGCGATCGTGGAAGGCAGCGTGCTCATGCCGGGCGCGCGGGTCGGCCGCGGCGCGGTGGTGCGTCACGCGATCTTGGACAAGAACGTCGTCGTCGGGCCCGGCGAGATGGTCGGGGTGGACCTCGAGAAAGATCGCGAGCGCTTCGCGATCAGCGCCGGCGGCGTGGTCGCCGTGGGCAAAGGGGTCTGGATCTAGCGCGGCCAATTTCGTGGCAGCGTCACCACACGTACGGCAGCAACCGGTAGCGCACTCGCTGGGTGTATTCCCGGTAGCCGCTGAGTTCGTGGGTCAGCAGGGCCTCTTCGTCGCGAATGCGCAGCACGAGAACGAGTATGCCGGGGATCAGCAGGAACAACCCCCAGTACGAGCCCAGCGCGGGCGGGATCCCGAGCATCAGCACCACGTTGCCGGTGTACATCGGGTGGCGCACCAGCCCGTACAGCCCGGTGGTGACCAGCTGCTGGCCGGCTTCGACCGTGACATTGGCTGCCGCATAACCATTTTCGATGACCACCAGCATCGCCAGGCCCAGACCGACCGCGACCAGCACGTCGCCGATGACCGACGCCGGCGCCGGTACCTGCGACCATCCGTAACGCCAGTCCAGGGCGCTGACGACGAACGTGGCCGGAAACGCGACAAATATGACTGTGATGAGAATCCTTTGCAGCGTCCGCTTTTCGGCCTTCGGCCCGGCCTGCATCCGCCGCTCGAGCGCGGCCGGGTTGGTGCGCATCAGATAGATGGACGGGATCCAGGTGAATAGCGCGAACACCGCGAGGAATACCCAGCCCCGCCAGTAATGCGTGGTACCGGCCGGCACGAACAAGAGCAACCCGAAAGCGATCAGGCCTAGGGTGGCCGAGAGCAGCCCTTTGGCAGCAGTTTTCATGACCGCCTCCTTAGCTCTGCACGTCGCGGCGCTGGAAGGCCGCCGTTCCCAGCGCGATCAGCCCGGCGTCGATCGTCAACAGCGCGAGCAGCGGAACAGGAGTGACGGTATGACCGGACACTAGCGGAACGTGCGCGAACGGTTCCAGGTCGAGCACCCACTGCGGCAAGCCGGACAATTCGCCGATCAGATACAGCGCGACGAATGCGACCAGCACGCCCCACGCCACCGGGCTGTATCGTGGCGCGAGCCCGAATAGCGCGACGGCTACCGCGGCGGGCAGCCACACCGCGGGCAACTGCACCAACGCGGTGCCCACCACCATGAACAGTTTGCCGCCGACGTCGTGGGCGGCTATCCCGTAGGTCAGCCCCGCGACCATCCCGGCGATCACGATCGCCGAGGCCGAACCCAGCAGCGCCAGCACGAGATGACCAGTCAGCCAACGGCTTCGGCTCACCGATCCGCTCAGCAGTGTCTCGGTGTGTTGACCAGCTTCCTCGTGGCGGAGTCGCAGCGTCAGCGAGATGGCGAAGGCGGCCGCCATCATGGCCAGCATGCTGAACGCCGCGGCAACGAACGCCTGCTCCAGTAGCTTGGTGCCGCCCATCCGCACAACCACGTCGCGCGCCGCCGCGCCACCGAGTTCGTCGCTGATGCCGTGCACGATGCTGCCGATCAACAGTCCATACAGACACAGCCCGACGGTCCACATCACCAGCGCGCCGCGGTCGAGTCGCCATGCCAGCCCGAAAGCGTTGCGCAGCAGAGCCGTTGCTTCAGCAGGGCCGGGCCGCTCGGCGATCAGTCCGCCTCCGACGTCGCGTCCGGCGAGTAGTCGGTAGGCCAGCGCCGTCAGCAGCACCGTCGTCGCGAGATGCAGCAGCAGCACCCACCACCGGTCGCCGGCGTACGGGCGGACCTGCAGCGACCAGCCCAGCGGCGAGAGCCACGACAATGCGGTCGACCCGGCGTCGCCGGCGGCGCGCAACGTGAACGCGGCGGCCAGCACACTGAATGCCGCTCCGCGAGCGAACCGCGCACTCGTCGAAAGTTGCGCTGTCACAGCGGCTACCGCGGTGAACACCAAGCCCGAGCAGGCCAGCGCCGCGCCGAACGCCAGCGACCCGCGCGACGGAACACTGGTCTCCAGCAGGCCGGCCGCGCCGATCGCGCCGGTGGCCAGCGATGCCCCGAACGCCAAGATCAGGGTGGCGGTGAGGCCGGCGTAGCGACCCAGCACGGTCGAGCCGAGCAACTCGGCGCGACCGGTTTCCTCGTCGGTGCGGGTGTGGCGGATCACGGTGAGAATCACCGCCACGCCGATCAACAGATAGAACATGCCGGCTTTCCAGATACCGGTCGCGCCGAGGCTGTCGTTGTAGATGTTGCCGTACAGCGCTCGCTGTGCCGGACTGGCCATGATCATCGCGACGAACTCGGCCCGGGCTGCCTGGGTGGGGTAAACTTTTTCGATGCCGCCGATGTACACGGTGGCCAGCGGCGTCGACAGCAGTAACACCCAGAGTGGCAACACGATTCGGTCGCGCCGGAGGTAAAGCCGGAGCATTCCCAGCGTCCCGGTGAAAGACGAATGGTGTACCGGCGCCGGCGCGGCGGGCCGTTCTAGCAAGGCGCTCATGAGCATGTCAGTTCGCGTTGACCGTCGGCGCCGTAGTGCCGCATGAACAGCTCTTCCAGCGTGGGTGGTTGGCTGACCAGGCTGCGGACGCCGGTGTCGCCGAGCACCCGGATGAGGTCACCGAGGCCTTCGGCGTCGACCTGGGCGTGCAGCACGGTGCCGTCGTAGCTGACGTCGGCTACACCGCGGATGCGGGTGAGGTCGCCGGGATCGCGCAGTAAGTCGGCGGTGATCGTGGTGCGGCTGAGGTGCCGCATCGATTCCAGTGTTCCGCTCTCCACGGTCCGGCCGGCGCGGATGATCGTCACCCGCTGGCACAACCGCTCGGTTTCGGCCAGGATGTGGCTGGACAGCAGCACCGTGGCACCGCGATCACGGGCTTCGGCGACACACTGTTGAAAGATGTTCTCCATCAAAGGGTCCAGGCCGCTGCTCGGCTCGTCGAGCAGCAGCAGCCGAGCCCGCGACGAGAAGGCGGAGATCAGCGACACCTTCTGCCGGTTGCCCTTGGAATAGGTGCGGGCCTTCTTGTGCGGGTCGAGTTCGAAGCGCTCGATCAGCTCGGCGCGCCGCTTGCTGTCGATGCCGCCGCGCATGCGGGCCAGCAGGTCGATGGTCTCCCCGCCGGTCAGATTCGGCCACAGCGTGACATCGCCTGGTACATAAGCGATGTGGCGGTGCAGCTCGACGGCGTTGGCCCACGGGTCGCCACCCAACAGGCGCACGGTCCCGCCGTCGGCCTTGACCACACCCAGCAGGATGCGGATGGTGGTCGACTTCCCGGCGCCGTTGGGACCGAGGAAGCCGTGCACTTCGCCCTCGCGCACGCTCAGCTCCAGGCCGTCGAGCGCTCGGGCTTTACCGAAAGCTTTTGTCAGGTTGTGAATTTCAATCGGATGCATCGTCGTCTCCGTCGGCTTGAGCCAGGAATGCCTCGTACATGTGGCTGTCGGTCAGCAGGCCGTCGGTGTACAGCTCCAGCGCGGGCAACACCATGTCGCTCGCGTAGTCGCGCAGCACGGCCCGCAAATCGGTGGGGGTCTTGTGCATCTGGATGTAGAGCAGGAATCCACCGCCGCCGGTAATCGCCAGATACTTGGCCCGGGCGGCCGGGTCCCGGCTGGGCTTCAGGATGCCGCTGCGGACGCCCTCGTCCAGGTAGCTCGCGGTGTTGTCCATCATCGTCTGCCAGAACGTCTTGGCCAGGTCCCCGCCGGCCTGCATGCTGCGCACCAAGTAGGCCATCAACGGCGCGTACTCCTCGATCTCGGCCATCGCGGCGAACCAAGTTGCCGGGTCGCTGGAGTTCATCGCCTCGGATTTGGCGGTGCGGATCTCCTCGGCGACGTAGTCGTCGCAGGCCTTGCGTAGACCGTCCTTGGAGCCGAAGTGGTGGATGACCAGCGCCGCGCTCACCCCGGCGGCGTCGGCGATCGGGCGCAGGCCGACACCGAAGCCCTGATCGCCGAACCGCTCGATCGCTGCGTTGCGGATCCTGGCGGCCGCAGTGAGGTCATCGAGTGAACGCATGTTCAGGATGCTAAACAATTGTTCAGTCAAGGTCCAGGATGCGTGCCTCGCGCTCAACGGTAAGACCTAACTGGCCAAGCTGGTGCTGGCGTGTCGGCCGGTCGTGCGCTTGCCGCCTTCTGCCTGCCCCTCCTGCGGTCGAGTGTGAACTGACGGCGTCGAGTGTGAACAGGGGGCGGGAATTTCGCGCCCACGTTTCACGCTCGAAGTCCAGGATTCACACTCGATGCCCTCGACGCAGCTGTGACCCGACACCACCCGCAGTAGGGGATACATCCCCGACTACGCTG